>CAYVPX010000101.1:0-6636 GCA_964453935.1 uncultured bacterium
TCAAATATGGCCCTTGCCTCCCTGAAGTCTGGGCAGGTCATCCATGAGGCCTCACTCGATTTTTTCATTTATTATTTTTAGATCCGGATCTTTTGCAATACCAAGTGCCACTGCCTTTTTTAATGTAAATGTCTCTTCAAATTCAGAAAAAAGAGATACTTTCACAATGAAGCACATGAATATTATTGCAAATAGTTTAAAAAAAAAGAATTTGTTTTTGTTTACTTTCTTTCTCATAATGATATTCTAGCACCTTTACCTAAGTAATTCAAATAATTAGTGTCCTTTTTTATTTTTACCTCCTTTTTTCCAGAGATTTATTACAATCCATTTTTTATATTTAACAATATAATGATAAAGAAGATAAATCAATGCAAGTAAAAGTATGAAATTAACAAATTTTATTGCAATAAATGCATAAATGTATATCCAAACATCATAAAAAAACCGTTCCAATATTTCAAAGCTGGGACTTTTAAGTTTTACAACGTCAAATTTTACAGAATCATTATTTACTTGAACCCTCAAATAATGATAAAAATAATGGTTTTTATTCGTTCCACGTAGTTCTGCCCCGGCACCACCTGTTATGATATAGGGAGTATTCCCCCATTTTCCCTTAAAGTATCCGTGAATATGCGAAACAAAGAGCATTGTGATATTATAGTTATCAAATAATTTATTCAATTTTTTTGCAAAATTTACATCTTTCAAATGGTAATTTTTACCCCTCGGATCAAAAAGTGGAACATGCATAAAAACAAATCTATATTTATAATTTTTACTGATTTCCAATTGCTTTTTTAACCAATCCATTTGCCAGGGGTCCAGATTCTTTTCATTTGAGTTATCAAGCATTATAAAATACGAATTACCCGTATGAAATGAATAATAAAATTTCCCGAAATATTTATAGTAATTTTTTCTACCGTCATCCATAATATCGTGATTCCCAATAACAGTTAGAAAGGGAATTTTAAAATTCAATATCTGTTTTATAAAAAAATTATATTTTTCCGTATCACCCTCAAAAACAAGATCCCCAATATCCACAGCAAAAAGCGGGGAATCCGCATTAACCATTTTAATTAAGCGATTAAATTTTTTCACAGAATTCTTATTATCTGCAAAAACATCAAAGGTAAAATTTGATATTGTTTTATCAATCCTTTTTAAATTATGAAAATTCCATTGTCTGATATTTCTATGATGAAAAAAAGAATGGATCTTTATTATTCCTGCCAATAAAACCAAACACCAAAAAACTATTATAAATATCTTTCTAAACATTTTTTCTCCTTTAAAAATAATTTTCCACTTTCCTTTTAAATATCAATTTATCTCCGCCAAAATAGTTGATTGCTCCTGAAAATAGGAGAGCAATTAGATTACACCATATTACATCAAGCCCAATAAATATTCTACTAATTATAACAATCAAGAGTAATCTAAAAGTGAACGCTGTTATAGCGGTTAAATCATATAAAAAAATCCTTTTAAAATACTCCTTAAATGTTTTATGTTTTACTCTATCATGCCAGACCCAAAAAAACGAAATGGTATAATTGTTTATTACCGCTACTTCGAAACCGATAATGGGACTTAAAACATAAATTCCTAAGTAGGAATGAAATATCCATTTTTTAAAGATAAATATAACAATAGTATCAATAGTTGTACCGATTAAATTTGTAATAAGGAATTTCCCAAATCTAAATTTAAACATGGTTTTTTTTCTCAGGATCCTTTTTTTTTATTACTTTTTTATCTGCAAAATAGGCAAGAATAAAACCAAATATTAAAAGTGACCCTATAATTATACCGACAAGATCAAAATAGGTTAAATTCAAACTATCAACTCTCGGATTTTTATGAACAAAAAATAATACAGTATTTATTAAAATTACAATTACACGAACCTCGGTGGGTCCAAGTGCATTATAAGAGATCTTAAAAAAACCAGCAATGTAAGCATTGATATAGGTATGAATAGAAAGCATTAAATACCCAGTAATTGTATACATAGCTATATCAAAACGCATAAAAGGGGAAACCCCTAATCCTAAACCCACAAGTACCAATGTAATAACATCAACATTGTGATCGACATAAAAGCCATAAAGGGGTCTTTCGATCTTTCTATACCTTGCAACACTACCGTCCAAACTATCGCCGAACCAATTTATTAAAAAACCAAGATTAACAAGCCATAACCAACCATATCCAAGATGACATAAATAATACCCCACAGTAATCAATACTGCTCCGAAAAATCCAATAATTGTCAAATCATTGGGTCTTACGGACCATGGTAATATTCTTACAAAATAATTTAACACTTTTATCTCCAAAGGTCTTAATAAGGATTGAATAATTCTTTTTGCCGGCTTATGTTCTTTCTTTTCTTTATTCATAATTATCTCCATTGAATGCTACAGGACAATACCATTTTACAAGGCATAGCAAATTCCTTAACTTTTATTATACCAAATTATACAAATAAATAAACAACAAAATGTTAAAATAAGGTTAAAAATTTTTAATCTTATAATTTACCTACTCCTTATCTCTATCTGATAAATTTTTATAAAAAAGAAATTGTTTTTTAATGGCAGCTCTCAGTTCATCAAGAGTTCCGGGATTAAAGCCTAAAATATCCATTGCTTTTTGAGACGAATAAAATAAATTTTCGGGAGCTGCCTTTATAAGATCAGGTGAAAGCAATGCTTTTTGCTTTCTTATTTTGTTATAAGCATATACTAAATTCCCACCTACATTAAAAAAAATGGTTGGAATTTTAAAAGAAGGTTTTTGTTTATTTAATACATCCGCCAAAAGATTAAAAAATTCTTTATATGTAAAATTAAATCCTCCTAATATATATTTTTCACCTTTTTCTCCTTTTTTTAGAGCTTTTATAACTCCATCTGCCACATTATTTACAATTGATTGGGTGAAGCCTCCATTTATATA
The DNA here is from genome assembly GCA_964453935.1 of uncultured bacterium. GTDB lineage: Bacteria > AUK180 > AUK180 > AUK180 > AUK180 > AUK180. The sequence continues at coordinate 2,974 of CAYVPX010000101.1, forward strand.
ATATTTTCCCAACCCTTTATTGACAGCAAAAAGATACTTTGTAGAATTGAAATTTACATCCCCATCGCCGAATAGAGTTCCTGGATTTACTATCACCGCATTGAGTCCTCTTTTAATATATTTTAAAACCTTTTGTTCTGCAAGATATTTCGTGTCCATATAGGGGATATGACATTTTCCCCAGTTATACGGAGTTTCTTCATTGCCTAGCGTTCCTTTTAATGGAATGCCAAGTGTATCTACAGAGCTTACATATACCGTTTTTTTTATTTTATGTTTTAAAGATAAAGATAGTATATTTTCGGTCCCTGTTACATTAACATCATACATCAATATTTTCTTCCGAGTATCAAAAGACACAATATTTGCACAATGAATTACATAATCCGCTTCTTTCAAAGGAGTTTTAAATGAATCCGGTTCTAATATATTCCCGTGTATTAAGTGTAAATTGGGGTGTGATAAATTCAAGTCCAAAGAAAAATTTCTATTATGAATTAGAGCAAAAACGGTTTCATTCTTTTCCAATAATTGTTTTGTTATATGATAACCGAGAAAACCTGTTGCCCCCGTGATAAAATATTTCATTTTTTCAGTCCCTTGATAAAAAAAATCAATTCCATTTTTAAAAATATTGTAAAAAATAAAGTTAATTTTATATCTGCTCTCATAACCTTTATTATAATTAGTTTTAATTAAAATCAGGTTAAAAAAAGATTAAAATTTTTTAATTATTCAGAGGAAATGAAACAATAAAGGTTGTTCCTTTATGTAATTCACTTTTCACTTCTATTTTTCCATTATGTACATCAATAACCCTCTTGACAATGGAAAGACCTAAACCGGTTCCACCCGTTTCATTTGATCTTGCACTATCCACACGATAAAATCTATCAAAAATGCGGGATAATGAGGATTTAGGAATACCAATACCGGAATCAGATATAATGAATTTAGCATAGTTATTCCTTTTTTCTAAGATTATTTCTACCTTGCCATTCTTTGGTGTATATTTTACGGCATTATCAATTAAATTTCTAAAAAGGTGTTTTAATAGATCCCTTTTCCCTTTTAGATTTGTTTTTTGTATTTTTTTAAGAATAAGAGTAATTTTCTTCTTTTGAGTAATGGTTTCAAATTCTTCATATGTTTCAAGTAAGATCTCATCGAATTGAACTGTTTTGAATGTTTTCCTGATATTTTCAATATCCATCTTAGACAAAAATAAAAGATTATTTATGATATTCTCAAGTTTATCTGTTTCAGAATTAACGCTTTTTAATAGTTCTTTATATTCTTCAAATGGTCTATTTTTTCTCAATGCTACTTCAATCTCACCCTTTATAATGGTTAAAGGTGTTTTTAACTCATGTGAAACATCGTTTGAAAATTGTTTTACCTGATCAAACGATGATTCTAATCGAGAAAGCATATTATTGAATGTATTGATCAATTCACTCAATTCATTATTTTTTTCAAAAGATTCAATACGCTTGGATAGATCTTTCTCGGATATTTTTTTAACAGTACTTACAATATTTCTTACCGGTGCGAAGGTCTTTTTTATAAGGAAAAATCCACCTAAAATAAATGATAACAGTAATATGGGGACAGATATTAATACAATGGAAATAAATTTTTTCAATGTCTCGTTCACATATATTATTGGGGTTCCAATTTGAATAAGGTGATAATGGTTAATATCATTTTTAAGAAAAAATGATAATATCTTAAAAGGAATACCATATTCGTTATATTCAGTTATAATAGAAGAATTGTCTTTTATTTTGTTATAACTTAATTTACTAAATTTAGGTATATGCTTAATTTTCAATGTATCAGGTGTAACTGCAACAATTTCTTTAAATTCTTTGTTCTTAATCTTTAAAATTTTAACAAAAATTGGAAAGATTTCTTTTTCTTCTGATATTTCTTTCTTTACAACGTACCTCCAGTTCTCCACAGGGTTCTGTATAAGTGCATCTTTCAATTCTTCCCTAAAAGTAGACAAGGCGGTAATAACATTTCTATTCAATGATTTTTTAATGCTAATATAAAATATAATAAAGAAAACAGCCATTAATATTGCAATTGTAGCGACATACCAAAATAATAATTTGCTTTTAATGGAATGATATTTCTTCAATTTTTATCTTCCAGCAGATAGCCCAAACCTCGAACCGTATGGATTAATTTAACTTCAAAATCCTTATCGATCTTTTCTCTTAAGTGATGAATATAAACCTTGACAACATTTGTTCCGGGATCAAAATCAAGATTCCATATATGTTCCATAATAATAGTATCAGTTAAAATTCGACCTCTATTTCTTACCATATATTCGAGTAAAGCGTATTCTTTTCCTGTAAGCTCAATTTCTTTACCTCCTCGACTTACTTTATGTGATGAGGGATTTAATTCGAGATCTGATATTTTTATAGATTTAGCTTTATACTCTTCTTTTCTTCTGAATAATGCGCGTATTCTTGCCAAAAGTTCTTCAAAAGAAAAAGGTTTTGTTAGATAATCATCGGCACCCTCATCAAGTCCCTTTATCTTATCTTGAATATCATTCTTTGCTGTTAAGATCAAGGTTGGCGTGATTATATTATCTTCTCTAAGTTCTTTCAATACCGTTAATCCGTCCTTCTTTGGAAGCATTATGTCCAGGATAATGATATCATAATTATTTGTTTCCGCCAAAAGTTTGCCCTTATCTCCGTCTTCTGCTATATCCACAGCATAATTTTCCTCTTTAAGTCCTTTTTTTATAAAACCTGCAACCTTTTTATTATCCTCAACAACCAAAATCCTCATCTTTTCTCCTTTTTTGTATTTTATAACAAATTTTAAAAAAAGTAAAGGGAAAAAACAGATTCCGGATCAAGCACAATTCAATGGACAATGGATAATTGAGAATTGACAATTAAAAAAAAATCCTGGATTCCGGATCAGGTCCGGAATGACAAAGCAGGACCAAGTACGGAATGACGGGTAGTGAGACCAAGGTCCTTCTGATTGAGCGAATGCGATTGAAGAATCTCATCCTTTGAACATTTTAATCAAGGTTATATTGATCATAAATCATGAGCGCATCAGGACTCATCTGTGATATATCCATTAATGATATTTAATAGATCCTTGTTCTTTAACGGATTATTTTTAAAATAAATAAGATGTGATAGATCTTTTGTGTCACTTGACCCGAAGTTATCAATAATACTATCTCCGATGTTAAGTAATTCCTCTGCAAGTTCATTTTCTATTCTCATATTATGAAACAAGATCTGATACTGTAATGGCCTAATATATTCGTTCGTAGTTAGACGATCTATATGCCAATGAATTTTCTTTGTCTTTGAGAGATGTCTGCCGATCCTTTTTAAAAGATTGCTCCAACCGCTGCCAACATAGATATAATATCCTCTTTTAAAATAAATATTTCCTAATTTTCCCACAATTATATTCTGAGACCTTAAATTTCTCAATAATAGAAAGTAAGTCCCTTTATTTATAAAAATATTACCTACTGAAATGAAATAAAAATATCTGTCTTCAAAAAAAAGTCGCCTTTTATAAGAATTCTTTAAAAAAAACAAATTTTATTTCCATGTTGTTGGGTTCGGTGGTGTCAAATGTTTTATTGAAACAACAATATTATTT
>CAYVPX010000102.1:0-6635 GCA_964453935.1 uncultured bacterium
CAATTATAATGCTGCTGTTTTTATACTTTTACCAACTTTTTGAGAAATGAATCTTAAAATATTAAAATAACAAATATAGAGGCTAAAAAATGTGGAAGGTCTAATAAAATCAGGATATAATTTTATTACTACCTTTAAAGAAAATATTCTTTTAAATTTAAGATAAACAATTAAAAAAATCTGTGAAATTATATATTATAAAAAACGGGAAAAATAATTATTGTAAATCTCTATAGAGTTAGACATATTTCACTATACATAATTGTAAGAACAAAATTAAAAAAAACAAAAAAACAAGCACCGTCCCCGAAAAAAAATATTTTGTTTTTAGATAGAAAATTGGTATAATAAGAAAGAGGTGAATTATGAAAAAATTGTACCTGTTCATTATTTTCGTTTTCTTGTTTATTAATATATTTCCAGAAAGGTATATTGTAAAGGGAAAACAAGCGGCAATTGGTAATGCTATATCTTCTTTTAATGGTAAAATATTGAAGAAAGTACTTGGCTACACAGTAATTGATATAAAAACAAAAAGCATAACAAAAAATAGTATGGTTGAAAAATTAAAACAAATTCCCGGGATAAAAGCTGCTGAGATAGACCATATTAAGAAAGTAAACTATATTCCCAATGATCCCGGTTATGATATTCAATGGAACCTTAAAAAAATAGGTTTTGAAAAGTATAGTGATAAAAATGTTAGTGATACATCTGTAATTGTTGCTGTTATTGACACGGGTATTGATAGTTCACATGAAGATCTTTCAACTAAAATTGCCGGTGGTCATAACTTTGTTCTGACAACTTCAACAGGTATGCTGTATTCACCTACAAACTATGATGATGATAATGGTCATGGAACACATTGCTCCGGTATAATTGGGGCTATTACGAATAATGGTAAAGGTGTAGCCAGTGTTGCACCTGAGTGTATGCTTTTAGCTGTAAAGGTCATGGATGATACCGGTTCGGGTTATGATTCGGATATTGCACAAGGTATAAAATGGGCTGCAGATAATGGTGCTAAGGTTCTTTCAATGAGTTTAGGTGGCACAACAACTGACAGTATTTTAGAAGATGCATGTGATTATGCATATGACAAGGGATGTGTGCTTGTTGCGGCAACCGGTAATGATAACAAGGAGTTTATAGATTATCCTGCAAAATATGTTAATGTTATTGCGGTAGGTGCTTCCGACTATGATGATAACAGGGCTTCCTACTCAAATTATGGTAAAGAAATAGATCTTGTTGCACCGGGTGGTGATGGTCAAGATTATACTAAATGGATTTTATCAACATATCCGGGTGGTTATGCTTTTGCTGCAGGTACTTCAATGGCATGCCCCCATGTAGCCGGCGCTTGTGCTATTTTAGAATCAGCAGGTATAACAGAACCATCTCAAATTAAACAGGTATTGGTCTATTCCACAGATGATGTCGGTGACCCTGGTTGGGACAACAAAACCGGTTATGGACGTTTAAATATTTTTAATGCGCTTTCAGTTTTAAGTATCCAAGTTAAAGAAGGTGTCAGCAATGCTTATTGTTTTCCAAATCCTTTCAATAGTTATGTAAATGTTATCTTCAAGGCAATGCGGGATGGAGGTATTACCTTCACGGTTTACAATGAATATATGGAAAAGTTATATACACAGAGCAAAAATGCATATAAGGGGCAAAACGTATTGTTATCATGGAGTTCTAATGATCATAAGAACGGGGTATATTATTTTCTTATTAAAACCAAAGGCGGCAAAAAATTGGTAAGAGGGGTAAAAGTAAGATGAAAAAGTTAATATTATTCTTTTTAGTAATTGTTCAAATATTTGCAATGGCTGAGACCATTGATTGGATATCCTATCCCATTGACGGCTTTAATGCAGCAAGAGGCGGTGCTTTTTTACTTTACAGAAATCCCTCAAATTTATTTTATAATCCTTCAACACTTGTATTTTCGAGAACAATGGGTTTTAATCTCTCTACCGGCATCATGGCATTTGGCAGAAAAGCGGTTAATTTAGGGGGATATTATAAGGTATATAAAGGACTTACTGCTTTTGGAGGATTTGTTTATGATGGAGTTTCCGGCTTTGAGAAAACTTATGTTGATGGAAGTAGATCGGGAATTGATTTCTCAATAAGTAGATTTCTTTTCGCAGGTGGTTTTTCCTTTCGTTTCGGTCGTGCTCCTGTTTCTACAAGTATAATGTTAAAATATATTACTGAGGACCTATATGAAGATTCAGCGTCCGGTTATGGCTTAAAGATAAATATCAGCGGGTTTACACGATTTATTAATTTCGGATTATTTATGGATAATATTGTTCAGGTCATTTCTTGGAATGATTATGAGGATACTTATCCCATCAATTTTGGTTTGTCTTTAGAAAAATATATAAATAGAATCGGCATTGCAACAGTGATAGAATCGGACTTTAATTTCAATCTTTCATATCGTCTTGGTGTTAACTATATATTGAATAAAAAAACACAATTAGGTTTAGGTACAATGAATGGGAATATATCCTTGGGCATTAAATATATTTACAAGGGTATTGGGATAAATTATGCCCTTCAAATTGAAAAAGGATTTTTGGGAATTAACAATATGCTGAGTTTTTCCTACTTAAAGTAAAGGAGTGTAAAATGATATTTGACGATAAAAAAATTGGCATTTTTGATGGATTTTCAAAAGATGAGTTGAAGGATTTTTTAGATATTTGCAATTCGGGAGATGTTAGTGCAGATGAGCCCGTTCTGGCACAGGGGCAGTTAACTCGCAGCCTATTTATTATTAAATCGGGTGAAGTAGCTGTAACGTTAGATATTGACGGTGAAAAATTTGAGATAACCCGCTTGAAAAAAGATGACTTTTTCGGGGAGATGAGTTTCTTGGATGGTAAGATGCATTCTGCTAATATAAAAGCGGTAACCCCTGCTCAATTTTATATTGTTAGGAAATTTACTTTTGATCGATTTGCAAAAGATCATCCTGTAATAGCAAAAAAATTGTATGAAAATATTATTAGAACGTTACTGGCAAGATTAAGAAGTTCAAATGATATTATTAAAAAGTTAAAAGAGAAAGAAGATGGAACTGATAACCTATAAAGGGAAAAAACCTCAACTTGGTACAAATATTTTTATTGCAGAGGGTGCTAAAATAATTGGAGATGTTAAACTTGCCGATAATGTAAATATCTGGTTCAACGCTGTTTTGAGAGGTGATATTAATTCAATTTTGGTTGGCGAGAATACAAATATACAAGATAATGTTACCTGTCATGTAGATTACCCGCCTGATAATCTTATTATTGGTGAAAATGTTACAGTAGGGCATAATGCAATTCTGCATGCCTGTATAATTGGGAGTAATACGCTTATTGGTATGGGAGCTATTGTACTTTCTCGAGCGAAGATCGGTAAAAATTGCGTCATTGGGGCAGGTGCTTTGGTTTTAGAAGCTACTATGATACCGGATAACTCATTAGTTGTAGGAGTTCCCGGGAAAGTTGTAAGGCAACTTAATGAAAAAGAGATAAAAGCTTTGGAAGATTCTGCGAAGCATTATATTGAAGTTGCATCTTATTATGATGAAGGTCGGGTAAATAAATGAAATATTTTAATGGTTTTTTAAGTAGAATAAATAAAACGGAGGTAATAACATGAGCGAAAAAAGAGACAGTGGTCCAATTATTTTAGGAATGGTACTATTATTTTTTCTTTTATTATGCGTTATTATGTCGATTGGGCTCTCATCCTTAGGTAAAAATAGCTTTAAAGCAACCTCAATGAAGAAGTGGGATTCTACGGGCAATGTCGGTTTGATAAAAATTGAAGGTCCCATTATGAAATCGGCAGCAAAGGTTAGTAATATTAATAAAGTTGCAAAATTACCTAATGTTAAAGCAATAGTTCTTTATATCAATTCTCCGGGAGGAGCAATTGGTCCCACGGAAGAGATCTATAGAGCATTGATGCACGCCAAAGAAAAAGGCAAAAAAATCTATGTTATTATGGGTGGCTTATGTGCCTCCGGCGGATATTTTCTTGCTTCCTCAGGAGATTATTTATTTGCAGAAGATTCAACATTTACCGGCTCCATAGGTGTTATTATGGAAATGGCAAATTTAACAGATCTTTATAAATATTTGAAGATTAAAATGATCACAATTAAAAGTGGAAAATTTAAAGATATTGGAAATACAGCGAGACCAATGACACAAGAAGATAAAAATTATCTGCAAAAGCTTATAAATCAATCTTATAATATCTTCTTAAACGTTGTTGTCAAGGGTAGAGAGAAAGCTATGATGGCAAAATTTAAAAATCTGAAGACGGAAAATAATGTAAAAAATTATATTAAACCATATGCAGATGGAAGGGTATTATTAGGAAAGAATGCAGAGAAATTGGGATTTGTTGATGCAATCGGAGATATGGAAGATGCCCAAAAGTATATAGAAAAGAAATTGAATTTAAAGATCAAATTTGTCAAGGAACCTGTTAAAAGCAAATTTATGAAGATAATGACCGAGCTTGGTGATACATATTCTCACCTAAAAAGCGGAAAAGTTGAACAGATGCAATTGATGTATATAATGTAAAATGAAAAAATATTTTTTACTTTTTTTTATATATTCCATATTGGCATTGCCCTTTGCATTTAATAAAGTTGAGAAAACCCCTTACATTATTGAAATCCCTAAATTCGTTTATAAAATGATCAATAAACACAAGATATTTCAATTTGAGTATATTTGTAATAAGAAAAATATATTTTTCAATCAGTCCTATGTTAAATTTCAGAGAACGAAAAAAAAGAAGATATTTGAAGTTATTAACATAGTTCCGGGTAGAAATTTTTTCTTTACTGCTTCAAAATTTGTAGAGATATGGTACAAAAATAAGATTTATACATTATTTCCTGAAAAACAAAAGGGTATTAAATGGAATACAATTGGCTTTATAAAGATAATACCTGTTAAGGGTAAGTTAAAAATAAGTAAAAAATCTCATGGTAACCGTGTTTTGGATAGAAGGATATTTTTTAAATATAAATTTAAAATAGGGATGTACGAAGGTTACATTTATAAAAGTAAAAAAGGCAAGATTGGGGAAATACATTTCATTTATGGAAATAAAATTATAAAATTCAATTTTATTAGTGGTAAAAAAGTCAATATAGCATATAAGGGAAGGTATCTTATAGAAAATAAGTTAGTGAAAATATTTAAAAAGGAATCTAATTTTTTTAAAGATAAACTGGAAAAATATGGACAAGATTTTTAAATCTATTAAAATAGAAAGATTAGGATATGGGATATATGGTATAGGTAGATTGCCCAATGGTAGAAATGTATTGGTTGAAAGGACAGTTCCCGGAGATCTTGTCGATATAAAAATTACAAAGTCCATGAGAACATTTTCCTATGCCTATGTAACTCATTTGGTAAAGCCATCGCTTAATAGGGATATTGACCCCATATGTCCCATTTTTAACAAATGTGGTGGATGTACTTATAGGGATATTTCATATGATAAACAAATAGCTTTTGAAGAAAATATTTTAAAAGAGTTAATAAAAAGAGAAGGATTAATAATACACAAGGTTTCTTTTATTCCCTCTGCAGATCGCGGTAATTATAGGATTAAGAGTAAATTCTATATTGATCCGGAAGGGTATTTATCATATTCCGGATTAAGGAGCAATAAACTTGTTCCGGTAACACATTGTCCTATTTTAACTGATGAGATCAATAGAGTTGTAAAAAGGATCAACAATATGGTTATGAATAAAGGTAAACTTTCCAATAGGTTTGAAAATATTGAGATCTATGATGCAGATAATGGGGTCGGCATTCATTTTATTGTCAACGGGGTAAATGACAAGGTAATAAAAAGAATAAAAGAGGTAGTTAAACGATTTAAAATTATTTCGTACACAATTAGCGATACAAAAAAAAGTCAGTTCTCTGTTTACGGGAAGAAACTGATGCTGGATTATAAAAAGGTTCAGTATAAATTTTATCCGGGAACCTTTATTCAAGCAAATCGTTATACGGCGGAGAAAATGCTTTTTACAATAGAAAATTATATTAAATTGCAGAAAATTTCAGGAGATTTAATTGATCTTTATGCTGGAATGGGATTTTTTTCATATTATTTAAAAGAGTATTTCAATAGAATATATTTGGTTGAAAATTCTCCCTATGCCGTTAATGATATGAGAGGAATATTTACAGGAATGAACAATATATCAATCTATGAAAAGTCTGTCAATTCCGCAATTATATACATTAAAAAATTGCGATTACAACCCGATCTTGTTATTTTGGATCCTCCTCGTACCAATCCGCCGGATTATGTTTTTGAGAAAATATCTTCATTGAATGCCAAATATATTATCTATATTTCCTGCAATCCTCCTGCTTTACTGCATGATCTTAAAAAATTTATTGGAAAATATCATATCGATAACCTAATCGGTTTTGATATGTTCCCCAATACTTACCATCAAGAGGTTATTGCATTCTTAAGAAAGAAAGAAAAAAAACCAAAAGATCAAAATAAAAAGAAATTTGCAAAAAAATGATTTATTTAGTAAAATAAGGTATGGAAAGATTTGG
>CAYVPX010000103.1:0-6588 GCA_964453935.1 uncultured bacterium
ATAACAATTTTAAATCTTCAAAGGATCTTATTAGTTACGCTATTGGAGAAAGTATTGGGAAAAATCTTAAAATGCAGAAGATTAAGATTATTGATAGAATATTCAGAAAAGGATTTATTGACAAATTTACAGGTGCTAAAGCCTTGTTAACAGACGACGAGATAAAATCCACGATGACGGAGTTAAATAAGCAGGTAAGGGACAAAGCCACTGCAGAAAGGAAAGATGCCGGAATAAAAAGCAAAAAAGAAGGTGAGACCTTTTTAGCTAAAAATAAGGATGTAAAAGGCGTAACCACCTTATCAGATGGTATCCAATATACGATACTGAAAAAGGGGACCGGAAAATCTCCCACAATTAACGACACTGTAACATGTCATTATAAGGGAATGCTACTTGATGGAACAGTTTTTGACAGCTCTTATAAAAGGAATAAACCGGCAACATTCCCATTAAAGGGTGTTATCAAGGGTTGGCAGGAAATTTTACCAATGATGAAAGTAGGCAGCAAGTGGAAAGTATGGATCCCTTCAAATTTGGCTTATGGTGAAAACGGCGCTGGAAATGTTATTCCACCAAATGCCACATTGAAATTTGAAATAGAACTCCTTAAGATAGAACCACCGAAAACAAAAACAAAGTAAAAATAGGCACTAAGTACTTAATTTAGAATTGATAATTAGAATACTAATTTTTAAAACTTTCAATTCTGGCACTTATTTTTTCCGGACTGAGACCCGCGAGATCATATAATATTTTCGCATTTCCTGAGTAAAAATATTTATCAATCCCTATTTTTATTATCTCTTTTGTTCTATTGCTAAATTTTTCAGAAATTATTGATCCTAATCCTGAGTTAACATTGTGATCTTCAATTGTAGCAATAACCCTTGGAAATTGCTTATCATTAAAGTAATCCTCATCAAAAGACAGCGGCGTGGAGATGTGGTATAAACCGGCTGAAATACCTTTTTCTTTTAATAGAGCACATGCCTTTTGTCCGTTTACCGTAACCTGACCCGTTGAGATTATCCAAACATCATTACCCGATCTGATCTCATCTACCTTCCCATACTCATATTTGTAATCCTTATCATAGAATACCGAACCATTTTCCCTTTTGACAGGATCTATCTTTGAACGACCCATTCCAATGAACTTATTTCCTCCATTTGCAAAGACATAATCCAATATAAATTGCAATTGATTATAATCTGCCGGTAAAAATAATTTAAATCCGAATAGATTTTTTAAAAGTCCAATATAATCCATTTCCTGATGCGTCTTACCGTCTTCTCCCACATCAATACCAATATGGGTGGCGATAAGATTAAGATTGGCATTATTAATATCGTTAAGCCGCATTTGATTGTAAACCTCACTTAGATTGAACATACCAAAATCCGCCCAAAATACATTGAGATCATTTCTTGATAAAGCACCTGTCAGTGTTGCAATATTATGCTCCATTACCCCTGATTCAAAAAAATGATTGGGATTGTTCTTCCAAAACTCCTTCGTCTTCACCGACCCGCTCAGGTCACAGTCAAAAACAACAATATTATTATTTTTTTCTGCAGCTTTTTCAAGATAGTTCCCCCACATACTGCGGAGATCGGACTTCACTTTGTTAAGTTCCTTTGCAGGAGGTATAAATGCTACATTTCTTTTATTCTTATGTTCTATTTTATTAAAATTACCTGAATCTCTTATTGATTTATATTTTTCATACACAGGTTCAAATCCCAACTCTTTCGAGATCTTTTTATATTCCTCCGGTGTCAGGGTTTTTCCGTGATAATCAGGTTTATCTTCCATTAGCGGAACTCCATTTCCCATAATGGTTTCTGCAATGATAATATAAGGTCCCTCTTTTTCCGCTTTTAATTTTTGAATTGTATCATAAATTTCTTTTAGATCATTCCCCTTTACCTTCTTAAGTTTCCAACCATCTGCCTCATAATCTTTCTCAATATTTACATTCATTACCTTTTCTGTTCTTCCATTTATCTGCATATGATTTCTATCAATTATTGCAATTAAATTATTTAAATTATGGTGCTTTGCCCACTTTCGCGCTTCCGCTGTCTGCCCCTTTGCCTGCTCGGCATCACCCATGACACAATAGGCAAATTTTCCTGAATTTTTTAACTTTTCATTGAGTGCAAAGCCGCAAGCAGCTGATAATCCTTGTCCTAAATTCCCTGTAGACCAAGCAATGCCCGGTAAATGGTTTTCAATATGCCCTTCAAACGGCGATTTTGGATATCTGAAGAATGCCAATGCTTCATTCAGGGGTATTATTCCGAGATGACCTAATACGGTATATACACCTGGAGAAACATGACCATTTGATACAACAACATTTTCTCCAATTCTATTTTTTCCCCAACCGGCAGAAATATAAACTGCAAATAATATTTCCAACGATGATAATGATCCGGCAGGATGACCCGATGCTGAGACAGTGGTCATTGTTAAAATGTCGTGCCTTGCTTTTTTAATATTTACCTCTTCTATTTTCATATCTTCTCCTCTAATATATAATTATACAAAATAAGTGTGAATTTTTCAAAAATATTTGTTTAATTGTATTTTCAATATTATCTTGATGAGCGGCAACCTGGCACCTAATTAATGACTCCAAGATAATTTGCCAGACAGTGTCTGGCATTTTGGATACTTAATATAAAGCGACCGCATATATTGAAGGTTACTTCTACTAAAGCCTTTCCCATATTTGTTTGTTAAATCTTTTGATAATTTAATCAATAACTTTTTACCATAATCAGCTCTATTACCACCTTTTTGCTCGTACTCACCTCCTAAAATCATATTATTAAGATACCAAATTTATATTTTTTAATCAACCATTTTAGTATCAAAAAGTAAACTTAATAATTTCATAGTTTACTTTATTGCCGTTAAAGTAAACTTTCATAAATTATAGTTTCTTCTTATTTCATAAATATTTTAAAATATTCTTCATAAATCCAATAACGATTTTTTGCTTTACCAGAATTTTCTTTTAAAATTTTTAGTCGTTCTAAATCATAAATAAGATTATATACACTCTTTTTTGACTTTCCTGTTATTTTCATAGCAGTTTCTGCATTTATAATCGGGACCTTATACAAAAATTTTAATAACATTTTTGCATCTGAAACTCGTCTTTTTAAGCTAATTATTTTATCTTCATCTTTATTTCTTAATGACAATATTTGATTAAATGTGTTTTTACCGTTTACGGATGTTTTTATTACCCCATTTAAAAAAAATCTTATCCAATGTACAAGATTATTTGCTATTCTTACTCTGGATAATGCATCATAATATGAAGCCCTGTTTTTTTCAAAAAAATCTGAAATATATAATGAAGGTTTTTTTAATAATCCATTTGATACAAGGTAAAATGTTATTAATAATCTTCCTATCCTACCGTTACCATCTAAAAAAGGGTGAATTGTTTCAAATTGATAATGTGTTATAGCAATTTTTATTAAATGAGGCACCTCTATTTTATCATTGTGAAGAAACAACTCTAAGTCTCCCATTAAATCTTCAATTTCACTATGGTGAGGCGGAATATATACCGCATCATTCAAATTAGAGCCTCCAATCCAATTCTGACTTTTTCTAAAATTACATGGTGATTTATCTTTCCCTCGCACACCGCTCAGTAATAATTTATGCATTTCTTTTAACAACCTATTACTTAAAGGAACCTTTTCTAATTTTTTAATCCCATGATTCATTGCGTCAATATAATTTTTAACTTCTTGCCAATCATCTCGTTTTTCAGGAGCAATTATTTTTTTATCAAGAAAAATTTCATCTATTTCAGTTTTAGTACCTTCTATCTTACTTGAGGCTTGAGCTTCTTTAACCACATGCATCTCAATAAAAAAGTCTATCTCTGGAATATTCATTGAATAAGCATTTAATTCTCCAAGTAATCTATTTGCTTCAGCTAATAAAGTATTTATCTTTGGATCATTCCATATCCACATATGATTAATTTTTGTTGGATGAAAACTTTTATATTTATATTGATTTAAATAAGTTCCTGCTTTAAAATCTTCTATACGCATTAAACCACCTATTCCCATTACTAATATTCTAAAATTATTATATCACATTTTAACTTTTTCTCAAATCCTAAATCAATTTTTCTTAGTGATTTGCGGATATCCCATTTATTATCTTACACTTTTCACTATTTACTTATTTATCCTCAATCTGATCCTAATTTATCGGGTAAGTTGTATTTTTCTATAATATCTTTATGTTTTTTTGTCCATTTATTGTAATCTATTTCCAAATTGAGAAAGTGAAGGTATTTTTCAAAAAATTTAATTTCAATCTCTGTTAGATTAGATTCTTCAATATATCTAATTTTGTACTGAGGTATTTTAAGTATTTTTGAAATTTCTTTAATTGTTAAATTTCTTTTTTCACGTGCTTTTATTATTTTTTCACTAATTGCTTTAAAAAGAATATTATCTGCATAATTTTTTGTAACTTTATCAATTAAATATTCATATTCTTTACCAACTATTTCTTTAGTAAATGTTCTTATCAGCTTTGCCATTTTTTCCGCTTCCTCTCTAGTCAAAGTTTCATAATTGATTTTCTTCTTTTTCATACCTTGCTTCCTTTTTTTGTTATTATATTGCTATAAAACTTATTCTATATTTATATTTTACCAATTTTTCTATTTTTTTCCAAAAATACAACCATCAATTTTGCAACTTTGTATGTCTGCGTCACCGAATTAAACTTCTTTCAATTCCATTTCAAAATCTCTTATTCCGTATTTTCGTAATTACGAAAATACGAAAGTACCCTTGAAATGAATCAATTTTAATTCATTTTAAAAATCTGAAACTGTCATACTGTTTGCCCAGCTAAAGATTTCACCCTTAACTGGGTCAACCTGGCACCTTTTTAATTCATATTTTATAGCTCAACAACTTTTTACCTTTTTCTGTTGTTATATATTTTTGCTTTGGACTATTCGGCTTCTCTGTTCTACTTAATAATTCCTCTTCAATAAGTGGGTTGAGTATATTTTTCCTAAAATATTCTCTGTCGCTTAAACCTATTTCTTTTTGAATAGCCTCTCTGCTTTGAGGTTTCAAACAAAATTTCAAGATTTTTTTACCTTGCGGGGTAACTTGCGGGGTAACTTGCGGGGTAACTTGCGGGGTAACTTGTTGGTGTATTGGTAATGTTACTAGAAAATAATATCTGTTTACTCATCTTTATCTCTTTCTTTTAATTTCCAGTAGCCACCTTTATCAGGACCTTTTCTTTCTAATCTACCTATACTCTTTAACTTGGGAATCTGTTTTTTTATAGCGCGCTCAGAAATTCCCACAATTTCAGCCAATTCTTTTATTGTAATTTCGGAGTTTTCTTTAATTAATTGTATTATTTTCTGGGAACTTTTTTGGGAACTTTTCTCAAATATAGATAAAAACCCATTTGAAATTTCACTGAAATCAAATTTAACATCATAATTTTTTATTTCATTATTTATTCTAATAAAACCGCTTCCATATTTTTCTATATTTCCGGTTAAATAAAAGGCTTCTGCTATAAGTTTATTCCTAATGCTTGATTGATAATTTTGTTTTTCAATTATCCTTTAGATTAGTAATTCATTAATTGCCTAATTATTTTATCTTCAGTCGTATCTTCGTATATACGAAGATACGAAGACTACGAACAATGAGTTATTTACAATACTCACTTTCGCATTTGGCTAAATGTGCAAATGTTATGCGAATGCAACCACCGCATTTTTACAACTCAAAACTCATATCACAACTCATCACTTAAAACTTCTTATTGTCACCATCCCCATTTTTTGCAATCCCAAAGGAGTAACAAATACAACTTTAAACAACAATGTACCTATTTTTCTATTAATTTATGCGCCATTTTATGTGCCATATATCCTCAATATGTGCCATCGGTTACACCAAATACTTTGTCGCTTTACCTGTCCCGCTTACTCTTATTTGCTTGAGCTTAACTAATTCTTGTAAATCCCGTACCGCTGTTCGACGAGAAACTTCAAATATTTCTTGATACTTTTCATTGGTCAATACTTTTTTTTCATTTACTATTAGTCAGGTCAAAGGTTTTATAAGTACTAAGTTGGGGTTGTTGGCAAAATGAAAGTCAACAGGGAAAAGGTTGATTTTTAATTTAATTCTTTTGAAAATAGTTTATTCTTATGTTTTTTATACATATCACGATTTCTCAATTGAGAAATCGTGCTTTATGTTATTTATTTTTAAATTAGTGCAAGTTCGTTGGTTTCAGGAAAGAATCTTTTTTGGTATCCAGTTCTATTTGTCTTTCAAATATTCCAAAATTTTTATAGAACTAATTTTAAGTTTTGAAAAAGCGAACCATTTTTTACCAAGATCCTTGAGTGATGCACCGAAATGATAAAATTTTTTATTGTCAATTATTAAGAATCTATCATGTGAATATTTGAATTCCTTTATTTGTATTGCTTCGTTCGGTAAATACATAAGGTAAATAGCCACCTAAATGCTTTTTTGAAGGTATCGC
>CAYVPX010000104.1:0-6572 GCA_964453935.1 uncultured bacterium
CCCTTTACGCCCAAGTATGCTATCCACTTACCGTCTGGAGAAAACAACGGTGAACTCTTTGGACCCTCAGGCAATTTCAGCTTTTTTACTTTTTTAGTTTTTAAAGTCATTATGAAAAGATCATCATTTAGTGGGTCAAGATCCGGTTTTTTTGAAATATTTGAAACATATATGATTTTTTTCCCATCAAAGCTAAATGCAGGACTATGCTCATCATAAATATTGGATTCAGTCAATTGTTCAATTTTTTTCCTTTTGATATTAACTAAGTAAAGATGTACCCTGTCCTTCATTCTGTACCCGAAACCATCCAATTTATAAAATACTCTATCTATATGTCTTACCTTTATGCCTAATTCTTGCTTTTTCTTATCATCCATCATTTTAATGATCTCTTTATCAAAATTTGTAAAGCTCAAAAGTAATTTCTTACTATCAGGGGACCAGATAAAATCATGAATAATGCCCTTTAGATCAGTTATCTTTTCCGCTTCACCGCCATCAACCGGTAAAATATAAATTTGGGATAACTTTTCATTCTCGCGGTTTGAAATGAAAGCGATACTCTTCCCATCAGGAGAAAATTTAACATTTGCATTGTTCTTTTTACCAAAAGTAAGTTGTTTCGTTTTTCCTCCCTTAATAGGTTTCATAAAAAGATTCGAATACTTCTTTTCGTTCTTTTTATTTACCTCTAAAACAGAATAGATCGCATTTTTCCCATCAGGTGCGATATAACATGAACTCACGAGTTTAATGGCATAAAGATCCTCAGCGCTGATTCTTCGTTTCATATACGACTCCTAAATTAGGGGCAAAAGACAAGCCTCCTAACCTTTTCTTATTATATCACTTTAAAATTATTTGTCAATTTCTTCTTAAAACAGTAATAAAACGATGAAAAAAAAGTATTTTACTCAATACTTAGAGGGTAGGTTTTTACACCTACCCTCATCTATGTAATCGGGTGATTGGGGATTATTATTTTTGCAAATAGTTATACAAATATGAAAGACCTGCTCCCGCAGGTACATGTTCTCTTTTAACATTATTATAGAATTTTAAAGTTTTTACAGCTTTTATATCTAATGTATGACCTGCTTTATAAGCAATTATTCTTGCCTTTATAGGCATACCAAGAAGATATATATCACCAATGAGATCAAGTATCTTATGCCGCAAGCATTCATTTTCCATTCTAAGATCACCATTTACAACGCCATTTTCATCGAGAACAATAGCATTATCAAATGATCCGCCTTTTATTAAGCCATCCGCTTTGAGTTTATTTACTACATTTAAAAACGTGAATGTACGAGCTGAAGAAATACCATTTATATAGGTATCTTTGTCAATTTTCAGATCTTCGCTCCTTTTGTCAAGCAGAGGATGATTAAAAGAAATAGTGTAATTTACTTCGAATTTATTAGATGGTAAAAATAAAAGATATTTGTCTTCTATTGAAATCTCAATTGGTGCTTTTACATTAAAATAGTGTCTTGGTTTATCAATTTTTTCAGTACCTACCTTTAATAATGCATCAACAAAGGGTTTAGCACTGCCATCAAGTATAGGAATTTCTGGACCATCAACTTCAACAACTGCACTATCAATACCAAGCATGTGCAATGCAGATAATAAATGCTCAACCGTGGAAATTGTTTTTCCGTCTTTTCCCAAGGTAACAGCAAAATTAGTGCTTACAACATTTGAATAAATAGCATCAATTAAAACACCTTCGCGAAGAAACTGAATCTTTCCGGTTCGGCTAGGTATAACGCTTACTGCAATGGTTTTTCCGGTATGGAGCCCAATTCCATTAAGTTTGATGTCTTTTTTCAGCGTAGATTTCTTCATATCTTTATTATAGCAATTATAATGCCACTTTGTTTATTATTTTGACATTGGGAATTTTTAAGTAGTACCCTCCGGATGTGGTATTTATGACCACTTTATTCGCCGAACATTAAGGTTAAAATCACAACATAAACAATTATGAAAAATATTGAAAAAAGGATTTTGAAAAATTTATTGAAATTTTTTTCAAAAATGAAAGAGAAACTTGATAGAGTTAATCCGCCCAAAAGGATAAGGTTACCTTTTGAAAGTCTGTTTATTAAGGGCATTTTTGTAAAAAGATCACCCAATAAGAATATTAAAGTATTGAACAAGTTACTTCCAAGGATATTTCCGTATGCAAGATTGATGGAGCGATATTTAAAAATTGAATACATTGTAACAGACACCTCGGGAAGTGAAGTAGAAATAGCTAAGAATAATGAGCCAACGAAACTTGAACCGAGTATAAAATTTTTCCCATGAATATGAAAAGGAAATTTTGCTATAAAGTCAGATGTTTTACCTAAAATTATGCCGCTAATAATTATCAATAAAGAAAACATAATGAATATAAATGCGATCTTTTTATAACTGTAATTTAGGTACTTATCCGAAAATATAATATCCTCATTCTCTTCTGATACTGACGATTTAAATGTTTTTAAAGAGAACGGTAAAAACAAGATCAAAATAATCGATGGAATTGAAAGAAATCCTAATTTCCTCAATGGAGTAGGTAAAAAGGAAAATATGAAAAGTGTAAATGGTATAATTAAGGAAAAAAGTATAGTATTTATATGACTTTTTGAGATCTTACTCAATTCAAATTTTAATATGATCACAATAAGGACCGCAAACCACAATGTAGTAATATTGAAAAAATTGCTTCCAAAAACATCACCGATCATCAAATTGGGGTTTTTAGCAATAAAAATTGCGGAGAACCCCGAGGATAATTCAGGTAAGCTTGTTATAACGGATAAAAGAAGTGTCCCGATTATAAAATCACTTACATTCTTTTTCTTACCAAGTAGTTTTGCAAAAAACGATAAGCGATCACCTGAAATGAATACCGCTACAAATGCGAAAATAAAAAGTGAAATATTAATTAATAAGTTGGTAGTGTTCATAAAATTTAATTCTCCTAGTAAAGAAAGCACTTATTATAAAATTTACTAATATTGCAGCAAATACACCATTTAATGCAGTATGTAATAAAAATATAAAAAATAAAAGTTTATAAGAAAGGACACCAAAATAATTAAAGATGAAAAATAAAAATTTCATATTGAGATTATAAATAGAGATCTTATCAAGTAACATAAGAAAGATTAAAAGAACGGCAAAGTATCCCAAAAAGAAAAGGATATTTGAAAAGTATATGGCATGTATCAGTATCAAGATGATAATATGAATGTAGAATAACTTTTTGGATTTATAGTAGAAATATCCCAATAGTATGCTATTAAAATCCAAAAGAAAGATGAAGTTAGTTCCTATATAGAACATTAAATTTGACAAATAAAGAACAACTGTAATTAATATTAGCATTATATCAATTCTTCCTATAAATGGACAATATGGACATATTTCTAAAATCATAGGGGAGTAGAATTTCATAATCAATTCTGTTTATTTTTTGAGCAATTATTTTTCCCACCTTACCTATGACCAGATTTCTTCCAAAAAAATCTGAAATCCCTGCAGTAGTTATCAATTCATTTTTAAAATCATTTTTCTTTCGTAAATCTTTTAAAAATAACCTAAATATTTTTTGGTCATTTTTTTTAAAACAATAACCAATATAAAAATTACCTTTGTTAGCAGGAATTTTTCCATCAACCATGATAGATTCATCAAAAAGAAAAGTAAATTCACTTGTATATCTTGTAACCTTAGAGATTTGCCCTAATAAAAAATTTTTGTAAATAACATAATCACCCTTTTTTACATGTTCTTTTAAGCCGCTATTTATAATAATGTGTTTCTTGTTCCCAATATTATACATAGATAGAATATTATAATTGCCAATCAAGGTTGAATCAACCTTATTCCTATATAGAAAAATACTATTTAAGTATGAATATTTTTCAACTTCGCCTTGATACAACGCTAAAAGTGAATTTAAGCTTTCATTTTGTTTTTTTAAGGCAATATTCTTATCTAATAATAAGGAAGATTTTTTATTTTTTAAAAAGTATTTATCAATATTATTTTGTGTTCTATAAAAATAGTAAATAAAAGGTTTTGAAATTGAATAAAAGATAAAACTTATAGATGAACTTGTGTAAAAAAACAGATATAATATAATTAAAAGTCCTAAAATATAATATTTAAATCGTCTATAGAAATTCATCTATTGTCTAATGAATTTAATACAATTCCTGTACCTTTTACAACACATGTTAGGGGATCTTCGGCAATTTTTACTTTTAAATGAGTTTCTTCATTGATCTTTTTATCAAGTCCTTTTAATAATGCACCACCGCCGGCTATGGTAATCCCGTCTTCCGAAATATCCGAAGAAAGCTCAGGTGGTGTTTTTTCCAGTGTCAACTTTATTGCGTTAATAATAGCGTCTATGGGAGTTTTTAATGCCTCACGTATCTCTTCGGAGTTGATTGTTATATTTCTTGGAAGACCGGAAACAATTTCTCTTCCACTAATTTCCATTTCTTCTTCATTTTCCGGGGGATATGCAGAACCTATAGTGATCTTTATTCTTTCTGCTGTTCTTTCACCTATTAAAAGATTATGTTCATTTCTTATAAATTCCATAATATGCTGATCCATTTTATCACCGGCATACCTAATAGAGTTAGCAATTACAATACCGCCTAAGGAAAGTATTGCAACCTCAGTTGTACCGCCGCCAACATCAACGATCATACTACCACGTGGCTCATTAACCGCAAGCCCTGCACCGATGGCAGCTGCTCTTGGCTCTTCAATGAGGAAAACTTTTCTTGCACCTGCTGCTAACGCCGATTCTTCAACAGCCTTCCTTTCCACATTCGTAACACCATAAGGAATTGCAACAACGATACGAGGAGCAACAAAACTGTGTTTATTATGCACTTTTTTGATAAAATACTTGATCATTGCCTGAGTTTCATCAAGATAGGCAATAACACCATCTTTCAAAGGCCGGATTGCTTGAATTTCACCTGGAGTTTTCCCGATCATCATCTTTGCTTGAGCACCAAATGCCAAAGGCGTACCATCGTTTCTAATTGTTACAACAGATGGTTCCGAACAAACGATTCCCTGACCCTTAACATAGATCAATATATTTGCAGTTCCCAGGTCAATTCCGATATCAATTGAAAAAAGCCCCTTTAAAAAATCTAAAAACATATTACTCTCCTTTTATTTTATTTTTAAAATTAATAGCATCCGTATATTTGGGATCTATTTTTAATGTATAATTTATTAATTTAATAGCACTTTCACTATTGCCCAATTGGTAATAAGTTTTGGCAAGCCAATAGTTTACCTTAGTACTATTCCAATATTTTTTTGCTTTATTATAATAGAGCAATGCTGTGGAATATTGCTTTTCGCTATATGAAATATAGCCTAAATTATAATAACATTCTCCGCGATCTTTACCTTTGAGTTCTTCGCTTACCCCGTTTAGCAACATCTTTGCTATTTTGAACAGATGCGCATCCTTTGCATACTTACCCAATAAAAATTTGGATTGAGGGCTTCGCGGATATTTACTTAAAAGATTATAATCATCGATACTTATTTTCTTTAATCTCGCCATATATTTTTCTTTACCTGCTAATTTATAATAGAGGGAAATAGTGATCCCTTTTTTTAGATAAATTAATTCCAAATTCCCGATCTTCTTAGAAAGCCCGGGTTTCCGATCTCTAAAAAAGATCACCTGTGTATCCATTTTTTTTAAAGTAAAATCCAATGCTTCTATAAAATAGTTCAAAAAATCGGTATCCTCACATTGCTGTAATGCTTTTTGAATATAATCAATGACCTCCGTACGTTTTAATTTTATTTGTGTTAAAATCATCTTTTTATATATATTGCATGGAATTTTATCATTTAAATACAATGCAATACCTCTTTTATAATAACCCTCTGCTTCCTCATATTTGCCAACCTTGTAGAAATAATCGGCAAGTTTAATGATTTTTGTAATATTTGTGGGATCTTTACTAACTGCATTCATTAATTTTAATGCTTTCGGTGATCCGAATAATTTCGTAGAGATATAAATGAGAAAGATTAATACGATAATATAAAATATCCATATTTTCGCCGAAATCTTAAGTTTTTTTCTCATTCTATCTATCCTCATTTTCAAAAACCATTTGACCTATTTTAATAAAAATTATATAATTTAAATTATAACTTTTTTTTTATGTTATTTCAATAGCTTGGAGGTTATTATGGTAATGCGATTTTTTAGGAAGCATTTTGCCGCTATTATTTGGATTACGATTTTTGTATTTATCGGCGGCTTTGTTATTTTGAGTTCTGTAAACTTTATACAGAAAAGTAAGAACGTTGTT
Organism: uncultured bacterium; assembly: GCA_964453935.1. Taxonomy (GTDB): domain Bacteria; phylum AUK180; class AUK180; order AUK180; family AUK180; genus AUK180. Next base: position 6,378 of record CAYVPX010000104.1, read on the forward strand.
TTCAAGGTTGGTAAAACTAATTATTATGTTAAAAATTATTTGGATAGATTAGAAAAAACAAGGCAAGGACTTGTTAAACAACAAAAAGAATACAAAGAAAAAAAATTAAAAGAAGATGTTCTCGATAGTATGATAAATGAGGCATTGTTGTCTCGATTAGGAAAAGAGCTCAGCATAACAGTAAATAAAAATGAT
>CAYVPX010000105.1:0-6556 GCA_964453935.1 uncultured bacterium
TTCTCCCTGTCTGCGTGCGGACACGCACAGGCAGGAATTCTCAACTCTCAACTGTATTAGTGTTCCGTGTTTATTCTATTTATTTCTTTTGAAATTTATTGAATAAAAATCAAGTATAATATACAATAAAGAAAAACGGAGGTTTGTATGAAAAGAATTTTCATAGTCGCTTTGATGCTGCTCTTTGTGTTTAGTGCTTTCTCGGAAACATTAGTTCTAAGAAACGGTAAAAGCATTGATGGTAAGGTTGTAAGTTATACTAATAATGCTATTGTACTTGCAAATGGCGATAAATATCCAATTAATGCCATTAGGAACCTTATTTTTGCAAATATGGATCAATCAACAACAAGCAAAGAGATAAAAGCAAGTAAACTAACAAAAAAGGGATATGATAATTTCGTGAAATTATTCAGCGTTGCGAAAGAAAAGATTAAACAATTCCCAAGTGCAAAGTATGTACAATTATGGGATATTGGAAAGAACACATTAAAATACAATGGACAAACCATTTATCAGTATCATTTTTTAGCATATGTAAATACATATAAAGGCGTTCAGGAATTAACCAATAAATCGATTTATTTCGGAAATGCAACCTATAAAACAGCACTGTTAATGGGAAGGGTTATTTATCCGGATGGTACTGTGTACAATGTCAATCCTAAAAATTTCAAAGTAGTAAAACCAAAAAGTGAGGGTTGGAGCTATGGCGGCGGCAGAGTAAAAGTATATACATTTCCCAATGTAAAAACTGGTGTATTGGTAGAATATAAAACAAAATATATTAATTTAAAGCCAGATAATCCTAATTTATTTGAAACGGGGTACACTTTTCAGGGAGACATTCCCGTATATAAAAGTATATTTACATTAATATTGCCAAAAACTCTTGTTCTAAATGGAAAGATAGCAAGAAAAAATGTTAAGCTAAATTATATTACACGTAATATGCCCAAAGGTACAGCGAACCCTAAAATAAAGGTTACAAAATACAATCGTATATATTTTTGGGAAGTTGACAATGTGCCTACGTTCATTAAAGAACCATATGCTGTTAATGAAGAAGATCTTGTGCCTAATATGCAGGGTACAATTTTACAAAATAGGCATGAATTGGACGATTGGGTAGCGAAGATGGAACAGGAAAGAATGGTCGTAACTCCCGTTGTGGAACAAACATTGAAATCCATATTAAGTTCTCCCTCACCGGAAGATACAAAATTAAGTCAAACTGAAATAAATTTAGCAAAAATATATTATTGGGTACAAAGGAATATAAATTACTTATCCGTAAAAGGTTCGGTAAGTTCAGGTCTGACCGGTCATCCTGCTGAGGAAACCATTAAGAATAAAAAAGGTGATTGTATTGATAAATCAATTGTATTCGCAACATTGGTAAAAGCATTGAAGGATCCTAACCTTATTGTTTATCCTATTACCGTAAAATCAAACGATGCTGCAAAACAGATTGTAGAGATTCCTGTTATTGATGGAAATCATGCTATTAATGAAGTACATTTAAGAGATCCCAAGACAAAAGAATGGAAGATCTTTTATTTAGATGGTACTGCCTCATCATACAGATATCCTTATTTCAGAGGTGATGACAAGGGTATTACAGCCGTTAATGAAATACTTGGTACGATTAGAATGATACCTGTTCCCAAACCGATTGATGAAAAGAATGTTTATACAATAAACCTTGTCCTTAACAAAAAAGGGCTTATTACAGGTGATACCAGAGGTGATTACAATGGAGATTATGAAGCAGGTTTAAGAAATCTTTATATGTATAAAAAAGGTGATAAGGAAAGACGCCAAATATTTAGTAATATGGTGAATGGAATGTCACCCCGAGGTGAGTTGGTTGGCTATAAATTAAGTGATGTTTTTAATTTCTTTGAGCCATTTGTATTGGAATATTCGTATAAACTATATGATTTCCCTACGATTACAAAAAATTTCATGATCACAACTCTTCCTGGTGTTGACTACAGATTCCCCGAATATCAGCTCAATAAAAGAACTACACCCATAGAATACCAATCATCAAGATATACGGGACATAAAGTTACAATGATCATTCCAAAGGGATACAAAATTGAATTTTTACCTCATAATATCGACCTTAAAAGTGACGAGGTACATTATATAGCTCACTATACCTTCAAGGACGGCAAGATATACTTTGAAGACAGTTACAAAAGATATAAAAGAATTATCCCTGTAGCGAATTATGCAAAGGATCTTGCTATTCATAAGCAAATATTAAATTATGTTAAGAAACCAATTGTTTTGAGGAAAAAGTAGGAGATGAACATGAAAAAAACATTAATACTATTAATTGCTCTTTTATTTGTTACTGGCCTTTTTGCCGATACGATCTATTTGATGGGCGGAAAAGAATATAAATGTACCCTGATTGGATATAAAGATAATACGATCTCAGTTAAGATAAAGGGCGATGTTAAGACCTTTGATAAAAAAGATGTTAAGAAAATGCTACTTGATAAGAGAAGACAATATTATTTTACAAAGCTTATTAATAAGGTTAAGGACACAGATATAAAAGGGGCATTTAATCTTGAGGGAATTGACAATTTTAAAAACTCAAATTATGTACTTTTATTGAGTAAAATTACCTTGACATGTGGTAAAAATCCGACAATAACTAAAAAACTGATATATAAGGTTTTAACCCCTGATGGAATTAGACCGGCATCAAATAGAAATTTTACCTATATGAAAAATTATGAAGATTACACCATTGATTATGCAATTTCAATTTCACCAAAAGGTCAGGTGAAATCAATTTATGATAACTTAATTGAAGATGAGAATCCCCTTTCAAGATTTCCCATGTATGAAAATATCCATTCTGTTAAATTTGCCGTTCCTTCCATTATCAAAGGTTCAATTGTTGCATTTCAGATAACAAAAAAGATACAAGATCCTTCAGATTATCCTGTGCTATTAGATGAAACTTTTATCAAAGAGGTACCTGCAATTAAACAAGAAATAATTATAAAGAATCCAAAGAACATAGTTTACAATGTTTTGAACAAGGGGAAATTAAAGATCAAGAAAAGTCATAAAGAAATTGTATTTTCATATCCTTCAACAGGTGAGATCTATGATACCACACTCCTACCTGATTACAAGTCATTTACTCCCCGTGTCATTATTTCCAACAGATGTAACAAAAACGAATTCAGTGAAAAATTTAATAAATTCCTAAGTAAGGATAAAACAAATGATGAAAATTTGAAAAAGGCAATGTCTCAATTAAATATAACTTCAAATAATAATGATGAAATAGTTTCCTATATATACAACTTTGTTCAAAGCTCCTATGTATTTATTCCTATTGATATTAACTATTATTCATATATTCCCCATTCGTTGAACGACATTCTTAATACAAAGGTTGCAGATATCCTTGATAAAACCTATTTAGCATATAAAATGCTTTCCTATTTTAAAATACCTTCAAAAATAATTTACGCTAGTCAAAAATACGATTTTGTTAATAAAGATACATTTTTTAATATTAGAAGATATACCAATGCTTTATTGAAAACAACCTATAAAGGAAAGGATATCTATCTTCAATTCACTTCAAATCTGCATCCATTCGGTATTATTTCAAAAGGCCTCTATGGAATGCAATATTTTGACCCCATGGATAATACTTTTGGTAATGTTGAGCCGCTCAATGCGAGGTCTGATGATCAAAAAACGAAATATGAGTTATCCGGGAATATTGATGAAAAAGGAACACTACACGGACATTTCATTATAACATTAGGAAAATCATACGAGTCAAATTATAGAAATCTAATCTATGTAAGTGAACAAGAAAAATATATGACAATGCAAAAGTTATTAAATTCATTTTTCAAGTTAGCGGAAATAAAAAATTATAAAATTGAAAATCTAAAAAATGTCTTTAAAAATATAATCATAACCTTTGATTTTACTCAAGACAATTTTGCGAATGTTCTGGATAATAGGATCATGTTATTAAACGTTCCTATCGTTTCATTTAATAGTTACAATGTCGGTAGCAATAACCGTCAGTTACCCGTATTCATAAGCCAAGAAGAATTTTATAAATACATTATTACTTTAAAAATACCACAAAACTATAAGATCAATGATGCACCTAAACCGGTTAATATCTGCAATAAGAATTTTTCTGTTAAAATGATAGTAAATGCTCAGGGTAACAGTTTCCGATTGAATATGGACGAATATTATGCGGGCAATGTTGCTAAAAAGGGTTTTTATTTCAAATATAAAAAATATATTAGAAAACTGAACATATTTACAAAATCATTGATAGTGTGTGAAAAGAAATAAGGAAGTCCGACAAAATATCCCGACTTCGCCTGGAGTTTATTTATTATACGACGAACATGATGAGATAATCTATATTGGCAAAGCGAAAAACCTTCATAATCGCCTTGCAAATTACTTTACCAAAAGAAATGATACACATAAGACGCAATTATTGAAAAAGACCTTCAGATCCTATGATTTCTACCTTACTAAAACAGAGATAGAGGCATTATTTTTGGAAAACACGCTTATTAAAAAGTTTAAGCCCAAATTCAACATTATGCTTAAAGACGATAAAACATATCCCTTTCTTGCGTATAATAAGAGCCAGGATTTTCCCTATCTCTACTTTACTCGTGTAAAAAAATTGAAAAAGAACACAGTTTATTTCGGTCCCTATACAAATTCCCATGGTTTGAAGATGTTCCTTGAATACTTAATAGAACGTTTCAAATTGAGAAAATGTCATGGAAAATTACCTTCAAAATCCTGTATATACTATTCTATGGGAACATGCAGTGCACCATGTCTCGGGAAGATCAATAGGGACAATTACATAAATGATTTCAATAATGCAATAAGATTGATCAGCGCAAAAAGATCAAACCTTTTAAAAGAGATTGAAACTTCAATGAAGGAAGCGGCAAATGGTCTTAACTTTGAAAAAGCGGCGAGATTTAGAGATATTTACAATTTTCTGCAAAACAGCAGAGGTGAACAGAATGTTGTGAACAAAAAAGGCACATTTGATGCTGTATCATTTGTTCACAAAGATAACCTTCTTCTCATTGGCATTGCACACTATTTCAAAGGCATGCTTCAGGGAATACATACACAGGACTTTTTTCATTTTGATCAACATAATATAGATGAGATCTATAACTTCTTTCCCAGATACTATTCTCAGAACTTCATTCCCAAAGAACTTTATATTTCAGAGATTTTTAGTTTGAATCTATTGCAAAGGGTTTTGGATGAAGCTGATATTAATATTAAGGTAAAAAAAGCAGGGAAAAGACGGAACAAGTTCATAGATCTGATTAATAGAAATCTTGAATTCCGACTGTCTGAGACGATAAAAAGGGCGGAAAAGATCAATTTTAAACTACTGTTTCCCGAATATGGGGATATTACCATCATTGATGCTTTTGATATATCACACATTTCAGGTACATTCACCATTGGCGGTGTTGTAAGGTTCAAGGATAATGAACCCCAAAGGTCCATGTTCAGGAATTATCTCTTGCCCAATGATCTCGGCAATCCTAATGATTTTCTATCCATTTACTTGACCGTAAAAAAACATATTGAACATTTAAAAAAACACGGTTTTTCTCTACCTCACATGCTTCTTATTGACGGCGGAAAAGGTCAATTATCAAGTGCAAAAAAGGCATTGGATGATCTCAAAGTTGATATTCCCCTGCTTTCCATTGCAAAGGGTAAGAATGAGAAACTCTTTAAAACATGTAAGAAAGAACCCATAATATTCTCCCCCACCAATCCCCTGCTTCAATATATTGTAAAGATCAGGGATGCGGTACATGACCATTCAATTAAAAAACATAGAAAGAAAAGAGAAAAGATCATAATGAATTTTCTAAAAGAGATCCCGGGGATAGGAGATAAAAAAGCAAAGGCATTATTTGAACGCTTCAAGACATTAACCAATATGAGCAAAGCAAGCGATGATGAACTTTCGAAGATCATAACCAAAACCTCATTAAAACAATTACGCCAAAAACTCAAAGAGTTCATGAACTAAAAACAATAAAGCAGAATACAACCATTTATGTTTCTCACTTCTTACTTTCCGCTTGACATTTCTGGTCATTCTGGACCCAATTCAGAATTCAGTTGTTTTTCTTTAACCTCAGTGTGATCCATCAAATCAGTCAAAAGTCGAAGGTTAAAGGTCAAAAAGTTCAAAGGTCAAAAGTGACGCAGTCATCCAGAGGGAACTTGTTCCCGTAGGGATCCCAAGTGTATAGTCGAAAGGTTGAAAAGTGGAAAAGTTGAAAGGCTCAAAAGTTCAAGGTTCCAAATTCGGAGTCATTATGAGATTTTGCTTGCAAAATCGTGATAATCTATATTTGAGATTGAAACGGCAAATAATTATGTGTCAGGACGCACTCTTGGGACACTCCCAAATATCCAAGGAATGTCCCGCTTTTTTATATTCTTATAATCGTTTTCGATAAATAAACATATT
>CAYVPX010000106.1:0-6439 GCA_964453935.1 uncultured bacterium
TGAATTTAAAGGGAAAAAGCGGTATCCTCTTTCCCCTAATTGTGGTAATAATCCAGTATAATTTCAATTAGCAAAAATATTTCTTTCCCTATGGGAATAGGAATTTTTCTTTTTATTTTTTGCCCTCCAATTTTTCATAGGATTCAATGGCTCTGGTATAAAATTCGATAGCTTCTTCGTTAGCATAAACATTTTTTGCCTTATCCCCTGCCTCAACGGAGAAAACAAGGGATTTTTCGTAATTTTCACCCTTGTAATAATGATAAGAGAGTAATCCCAAAACATCCTGCAGTTTCTTTTTATTCGTTCTTTCTATATAACTACCAACCTTTCTATGAAGCTCCCGCCTCTTTTCAAATGAAATAGTATCATACGCAACCTCTTGTGTAAATATATGTTTAAAGAAGTACCGTGTAGTACCTTCCGATATCTCTTTTTTAATAATATCAAGTTTATGAAGATTATTAAAAATCTCCAATAGCTCCTTTTTATGCTTGTAAATACCTGCAAGGAGTTCAAAGTCAAATTCCCTACCTAAAATAGAAGCGAACTGTAAAGCATCCCTTTCCTTGATCTCCAAACGGTCAATTCTTGAAAGGATAACACCTTCAATACTGTCTGGCAAATTAAGTTTCTTCAAATTTCCTGAAAATACCCATTTCCCTTTTTTATCCTGTTTAATAAAGCCTTGTTCAATAATAGATTTAATGATCTCTTCGGTATAGAACGGGTTACCCTGCGTTTTTTGTATGATCAGGTTCTTCAATTCATCCGGGAATGATTTAATATTTAAAAGATTTTTTACCAATGACATTGTATCGCTCTTATTGAACGGTTTTAAATCAATTTGTGTGTAGTATTTTTTCTCCATAAACTCTTTATTAGCCATTGGACGGAATACTAAGAGAAAGAGCAAACGGTTAGTTGAAATATTTCGCGTAATATAATTGATCATATCCATTGATGCGGAATCCGCCCAGTGAATATCATCCAAAACTATACAATGGGGTTCTTTTTTTGACATAAATTTAAGTATATCTAAAACTATATCAAAAAATCTTTGCTTTTTGAGCTTTGCATCCAATGATTTAGTCAATTCATTATCGCGAAAAGGAACAGCCATGATCTCACCTACAATGGGCAACCATGAGAGCATCTTCTTGCTTATCTCTCCCATGCGTTTTTCGATTTTTTTCTCTTTTTCTTCAATAGTATCATTGGGATTTATCTCAAAATAGTTATTTAATAAAGTTATCCACGGATGATATGCCAATGTGGTTCCGTAAGAAACACAATCACCTTCATAAACAGTAAATTTTTTATCTTTTAATATTTTAAGTATCTCTTGTGTCATTCTTGATTTTCCAAGGCCTGCCTGCCCGGAGATACCGATTATCTGACCGTGCTTTTTTAACACTTTTACAATTGCCTCATTGACCGTCACCATCTCTTTCTTTCTGCCAATGAACTTTTCACTCTCCGATAACCATTTTGAGAGCACAACTCTTTCTACTTTCTTCTTTTCCAAAGGTTTGTATATCTTGATCTTTTTACTTTTTCCTTTATAACTTCTCTCTCCCAAAAACTCAAAATCGAAAACCTTTTGAGCTTTTTTGTAAATGCTCTCCCCAACAATAATGCTATTCTCTTTTGCTCCCGTAGCGAAACGTGCTGCAAGATTGACAACATCCCCCATAACCGTATATTCGCGTCTATAATCATCACCGATGGGCGAACCAAAAGCAAAACCACCGTTAATACCTATTTTTATCTTTAACCTCAATATCTTTGAAAAACGCATAACCTCTTCTGCTAAAGAAGTGGCACGAATATAAATATCCTCATGAGCGTAAGGGAAACCGAAAACAATAAGCATTCTGGCAGAGTCCTTATAAACATCCATTTTATTAAGATACGCATCATACTTTTCCGTAAGTTTATCTACATTTTTATAAAAATTTGATATGATCTCTTCTGCCAAAAGAGGATCGCTTTCAATATTAAAACCCTTAAAATGGATGAAAAGGACAGCCATCTTTCTGTGTTCACCGTCTTTAGGGTTAAATACGGGGTTTAGAATAATTCTCTTATCGAGCCATGCAGGCAAATAATTCTGCATCTTTTTTGTAAGCTTTTTAATCTCATCATTTGAGAACTTTTCGAGATCGATCTTTATTGTTTTCTTTCTTGCTTTAACCTTGTCCATATTTACAAGAAGGTAAATATCGTCTTCCACTTTTTTGAATTTAGCATCTTTTGCCAGGTTCTTAAATTTTTTATTGACCATGATCTCACCGGATCCGGCAGTATCAACAATCTTATTAAGGTCATAACTAAGTGTTCCGCCAAGAAAATAATCGCTTTCCAGATCCTGAAAATAGATATCACCGTATGCAAGACCGATATGCATTTTAATGGAGAATTTGTTTTTCCCAATTGTGACGGTATCATTTTTCAAAACATATTCCATTGTCTTTTTTGCTGCAACAAGCGCATTTGACACAGATATATTTTTTTTCTTATCTTCATAAAATCCGAAGATGGCATCACCGCCGAACCTGTAAATATCACCGCCGTAATGGGATATAATGTCGTTAAAATTATCAAAATAATCGTTAATTATACCTGCCAGTTTTTCTGCACCTTCCTTACCAATGGATGCCAGCTTTTCACTCATGCTTGTAAAACCTGAAATATCAATATAAAACAATGTCCCCTTGAAAATTTCAAATTTTTTACGTTCAGCACCTATTACCAGAGATTTTGTGATCTTTCCTGGAAGAAAGCTGCCCATGGCAATAACTCGCTTAACCCCTTTTCTCATAACGAGCTCCTCTTAATTTATTTATGGTCATATTATAATATTAAAACCAATTTTTTCCAAATATTTTTTCACATTTTTGCTTTTAATAATATCGAGCATAATAGTTCCATTCTCTCAATGAGAAAAAAACAGCTTTGCAAGTTCTCACCATAAGCAATTAAACCGTGTTTTTTTAACATAATTAATCCCTCATTTCCATTAATTTTACTTTCAACTTCTTTTGCCAGTTCAGCACTTCCGGCTGGATAATAATCTGCAAAATTTAAATTTTTTATATTATCTTTTGCCTCGGGTAGAACATTAATATCTATTTTCTCATTCATTAAAAAATAGGAAATGCTATTCACTGGATGGGCGTGGATCACCGCATTTATATTTGAATTTTTATTATAAATTTTCAAATGCATTTCTGTTTCCATTGAGGGCAGTACATTTCTACTTTTACCATAATTATTATTGAAATCAACAATAATAAGGTCTTTTTGGGAAATATCGCCCTTTGAAAATCCCGTGGGAGTGATAATAATTCCATTTAATTGTCTTATGGATAAATTCCCATCACTCGCTACTACATATTTCTTATCATAAAGAAGGTGCGAGTATTTTATTAGTTCTAAAATTTTTGTCATTGCTTTAAATAATCAAGTTCCGGTAAACTTTTATTTATAAACATTTCTTTGAATTTCTCATCAGTGAGCCGTTCCTTGCTTATAAAATGTGTATAATTAAAAACAGGACCTACAAAAATATAGTTAGGATAATCCTTCGGCACAATGAACATATGTGAGAATCCATAGACACCAACCTCAAGTACACTTCCCGAATTAGCATCTGTATGGACATCTGCTACAAGATAACTGTTCTTTGATCTCCTATCAACATCTCTTAAAATACCATCTATTTTATCAGGGAACTTGTAAAAAAACTCCATATCCTCAGATGTAACATTTTTATTCTTTAAAATTTCTACCATTTTCTCTGCTAACTTTGAAAGATTCTGAAATTTATCATAGAGCTGATAATCTTCCCTATAAAATGATGCAGTCATTTCACAGAGTTCGCCAAATGATAACCAGAATTTCATATTGTCCTCGGGATAACCCATCAATTGGTTCTTTTTCGGCTTTGGTCTTGGTCTGAATGCAGTTACCTTCATTGTATAAGATTGTTTTACATATAGGATAGTATCATGTCTTAACTCGGCCCAACTTCCTAAAATTGTTCTCATTATTCTCTTTTTATGCGGAATATTGTTTTTATTATCATATAGGTAAGTCAATGTCCTTATCCATTTATTATAGACAGTTTCATTCCACTTATCTTTATTGTAAGTTGACATATATTTTTTAAGCTTGGTTATTTGTATGTCATAACCTGTATATTTTGATTCCTGATTTTCATCTAAAAGTACTTTTGCATAATCCATATTCAATATATTCAATATGTCAAATGGGGACGGGAAAAATCTTTTTGGTCTGCCAGTCATGGGCTTCCCCTTTCCCTTGAACTCTCCCACATAGGGGAAAACAACCTTTGAAAAAATAAATGAATCAAATACAAATCGTTGTCCGAAAAATCTCATTCCAATAGTAGCTGCTAATTTTTTTTTCGCTTCATTCGAATTTTTTACACCCAGATCACCGAGACCGGAATATACCTTCGGAGGGCTCATTTTACCTATCTTATCCCTCACCTTTTCAAGCTGTGAAACATTTAATTTTTGAATATTAAGTCCCTGGACCATGGAAAACAACTTTGAATAATTCTCTATTGTAAGGTCATCGGAAAAACCCACTAATTTTGAAATAGGATTAAAAATGGAAGACCAGTAAATATCCAGCTCATTATTATTTTTAATTGTATATGTTAAGATAAGTGCTGCGGCGGTTTGTTCATTTAAGATATCCTCATCCAAAGTTTTCAATTTAGCCAAGAAGGTCATTCTTCCCATATACATCATTGCCTTGAAATATCGCTTTAATGCCTCGCTTTTGGTATAGTGCCCCCTGGGAATATACTGAGAATAGTCCTCTTTGTAACCGAACAATGCACTTTTAGCAAAGCCGCCATGTCCGTTAATAAGACCAAGTTCCTTCTTTTCATTACCATTTAAAGGGATATTTTCACCTGTAAGAACAGCATATGATACCTTCAAGTAAGAAAGAAGCAATTTCTTACCTTTAATTGAATAATCGTAGTATTTCACATTTGAATACTTATCAATAAGGGATTTCAATAATTTCTTCAATGTTGGGATTACATATTTCTCTTCCAGTTTAGCCAATGAATAATCGAAAAGAATGTGGTAAACATGAGCCATAGCATCTGCGGAAATGTAAATGGGAATATTTTTGGAGCGAAGTGCCTTATAGAATGATGAAAGATCGCCTACGGAGTCCTCCTTAATATAAATACCGGATCTCAATTTAGCAGAAGTTATGTTAAATGAACTCTTTATGATCTTTTCATTATCATAATGACCAATCTTTTGCGCTTTCATCCCATTTCCTATGACAAAAAACAGTATTGCGAATAGAATAAATATTTTCTTCACTCTAACCTCCTTTTTATAATTATATTATAATGATTATTTAAAAAAAATCAACTATTTGAACACAATTTTAAATCTTCTTCTATTTACAATGCCTGCCTATGCGTTGCACGCAGACAGGGACAATTGAGATTTGACGTTGCATGGAAAAAGTCATCCTGAACTTGATTCAGGATCCAGTCTTTGTTCGTCATTGCGAGGAGTGAAACGACGTGGCAATCTCAAATAAATGGAATAACCACAGATCAGAATAAAATTGACAATCAAATCTTTTGAGGATATAGACAAATATATTGAGAATCGTATTGGCGGTTGGATTGAAATGGCTTTGGAAATAAACGGACTAAAAAATCCCACAGTAAAGATTACCAGTTCCCTTGCAAAAAGTGACGATTCAACCGTGTATCAATTGAATTGGAACGAATAATTTAAAAATCATTTCCCCGGTGGATCTGTAACAATTCCCTTCTCCGAATCATAATATAGTTCTTTCAATGTATTTTTAGGTGAGTAATAATATTTTTCAGGATTGGGACATATGATCTTATATTTTTCGTTTTTATTATAATAAATTACTATGAAATCGGAATTTGTTAAAGGATCTGTTAAAGCCTTACCTATATACCCGTCTTTAACTAAACAACCATTCTCAGATGCAGGATATTTATCGTGTGGTAAACACTTGTAATCATTTTTATACATATCTATTGCTCTGGCTATACTTTCTAAATTAGATTTACAACTACAAATATAAGCTTTATGAGGATGATAAGCAATATTTGGTATAAATATTATGAAAGCAATAACCAATAAATTTGATATGAACCCAGCAATAATTATTAATAATTTTGGCTTATATTTAGGTTACCTAAAAAAAATTATTAAAAACTATTTAAGACGGGGTTAGGATTATGTTTATACTCATTCCGGTTAGTTTGGATTGCCAAACCACTTGTCGTGAAGATCATTTATTCTGCCGTCTTCGATCATGCGGAGCAGCGTCTGGTTTAATATTTCCGTGAGTTTGCTGTCATCCGGCAGGGCAATTCCGTTATCCTGAGGAG
>CAYVPX010000107.1:0-6439 GCA_964453935.1 uncultured bacterium
ATTTTGTTCCTCATATAAAATTATAATAAATTTTTAAAAAATAAACAAATTAAACCTTTCATTCCATTTTATTTCCTGCATCAAAAATGTTTGGAAACAGATAAAAAAAAAGATATAATAAAAAATGAGGTTTAAGTATGCAAAAAATATTTTTTGGTTTATTTATTTTTATGATCTCGTTTCAATTCTGTCAAGCTAAGGATGTGAGTTCATGGCAAAAGACTGTATTCACTATTATTGATTTTAATAAGGGATACTCTGCTACATTACCTTTAATAGGTAAAGATAAGTCCTCTACAAAAAACATTTTTGATAAAAATACATCTACGGCATGGGTGGAAAATAAAAAGGGTGAAAGTATTGGAAGATCCATATATATTACAATTCCTGATAATAAAAAAAATATTCAAATCTTTAATGGTAATGGTGCATCAAAAAAACTCTATAAAAAGTATGGGAAGATTAGGAATATAGGTATCTCACTCTATTTAGGGGTAAATCCTGACGGTTTTTTAGGAATGCCCACCGCTGTATTTTATTTGAAAAAATATTCAAAGGTTTATAAAATTACCTTAAAGGATGTGTGTAATTTTCAAAATATTGTTCTTCCATTTTCACTTAGTGATATTAATGGTATAAAAACAAAAATGAGAAAGGATTTTCAAGATACTACAGGTGGAATGACCGGAGATCTTTTCTTTATATTAAAACTCACCATTGATAGTACAAAAAAAGGACAAAAATATTCTCAAGCGGCAATTTCCGAGATCATGTTCAGAGACGATGTCTTTATTCACAGCAAATGTGCCAATAGTTTCAATACAATTGAGGATGTATATGAATCGGATGATCAGCATTCTATTTTAGTTGATGCTGATGGAGAGAAAGGTATCCCCATAATAACAGACAAAAATTCTGTATTTACAGTAGAGAGTAATAGTAAGAACAATATTTGGATAATTGTAGAAAAAGCTCCTGCGGGCGCTCCCCAAGGTCGTATAGAAACAATAAATATTATTGTCAATACAATGCTCAAAAAGGATATGAGTCCCTTATTTGAAAAATATCTTGGGAGAAAATTGATTTTCTTTGATATTTTTCAAAGGGAAGGCAAGGAATATGTTGATACAGAGGATGGACAGCCCATAGAGTTATGGTAAAATGGAATTTGATAAGAGCAAAGAATGTAAATGGTGGTGCTGCTGTCCAATGAGATATTATTATGAAAAAGGGCAAGTAGCGGGGCATTATATCCTGAATTATTGTTTTGGCGATCACTTAAAGTGTATTCGCTATCAAATGGAAGAGAGTGGCAAATATCATCCTGACAATATGTTGCCCGACGGCACCATCAATAAAAATTTAAAATAATTGAGGTTAATCTCCAAAGAAGTTGGTAAAAGTATACGAATAAGTTCTTGTAAAAATCATTTAATGACAAATAACAACGGATTATAGATATAGATTAACCAATCGAGTTGTATAATGATACCACTACCTATCGTCATTGCATGATTGATAATGATTTATTTTCTACAATGGTCTTGCTTTACTTTACAAAAACATGCCTTATTTAAAAATAAGAAACATGTAAGAGTAAGAAAGCAAGACCATAATTTTTTTTAAATTATTTGTTTACAATAACCGTTCGGGATGTGATCGTCAATGATCCCAATATGGCACTTATAAAGAAATCTTTAACACCCATCTCTGTTGTAATAGTGTAATTTTGAACCGAACCAGCCATAGCATTAGTATCAACTTTGTTAAGTTGGATCAAACCACCTAAGGCATACCATTGCGTTTTTGAAATTGTTGTATTTCCCTTTGCACCCTGTCCAATAACGTGAATATTTGCCATACAACCAACAAAAATAAAGGCAAATACTGCAAAAAGCATAATCATAGCAACTGTTCTTTTTTTCATATGTCCTCCTATGAAAATTATATTACTTTCTTAATACTTGCAATAGATGATTCTATATATTTACTTTCCATATTATAAAATTGTTTTAAAATAACGAAATCTATTTCTACAAATGTTTTTTTCTGACTTTTGAAAAATAATTTTATTGTTACTTTATTTTTGCCAACGACAAAATACTGCAATATTCTTATATTACCCTTAATAAATGGAGAAAAAGTAACTTTTTCTGATTTGAATTTATCCATTATTGATTTATTGAATTTTAAGTAAAAAGCGTTTATGTCAATATCTTTTTCAGGTGTATATAGAGAAATTATACAACTGCTCATATTGTTTTTGTTTAGGTATAAACTAAATATGAAAAAAGGTTTAATTGCCTTATTAACCTTTTTTTTAATATCTACTTGTGCTTTTCTCGTAATTCTTCCGAATGATAAAGGCAAAGACATACTGAAATTATATTTTTTACTTAGAAAACTATAATCAACAAATTTATGATTATAATTAAATACAACATTGTTAAAGAAATGCAATCCTTCTGCATTAAAAGTATTGATCACGAAAAACGCAATTGCAATAAAGAATATTTTTTTAATTCCTCTCATATTTTATTATATCTCTTTTTTTTTAATTTGTCAATAGACACACCTAAAATTTATAATTCAAAACTACTAATTGATTGTTGTTATTATCCATTCTAAATGCCACATTTACATTCTTCCAGTCAAGGAATGTAGCATCAATCACATTATAACCCCAGAATAAAATATGTCCGCCGAGGATCATAAAATAATTTGACTTTGCTTTATTATAAGCATCTTTTAGATCCAGAATTGGGGACGGGCTTCACCTTTTTCACCTTTTACTCAGTACATAGCAGTGAATACTATCTTTTATAACTTTCAACTGTCAATTTTACATTGTCAACTAAAGTAACCGTAACTTTCATTTTACCAATAACCAGTATTTAATACTGTTAGAGTAGAAATAAATACAAAATCATTTTCTGTAAATTGACATATCATTGATTTTTTATAATCATTGCTAAAAATTCCAATTGTTTTTGCATCTTAATCTTTTTTGAAATTCTTGCTTTAAATTTGTATTTAAAACTCAAATAGAAAAAGAAAGAAAACTTAATTTTAAGCTTCGGAATTTATAAAAGTTCTTGTGTATATTTTTTCTAAAAATTATATTTAAATTTTATATATACTTCATCGTTCTTTTTTACTTTACCAAAACTTGTATTGTTCTCTCCGTTGATAAAATACGCTCCTAAATTTATTTCACCATTATCCATTGGTATATAGGAAATTTCAGGCAAGATAATTATTGCCGAATTTTCTTTTATCTTATTAAAATCTTTAATTTCCGATCCAAGTCCTATTTTGATCTTTAAATCATCATCAAAAAACTTCTTTTCCATACCAAATATAATATAATCTTCTAAATTATCTTCTCCCCTTTCTTGAATAAAACCGTGAAGATATTGCCCGTTAATATATAAGCCGTTTTTAAATGTATAATCCATACCGACAACATACTTATAGTATGGTTTACTGTCAAGAGCAGTTGTGGTTGCGGTAGAAGTATTTATTGTAGTTGTCATAATTACTTTTTCCGGAATAAAACAGGCGGCTTCCCCCCAAACACCAATATTAGCGATCTCACCTGACATATCTGCACCAATTACCTGCATTTTGGGGTAGATCATACCAATATTGGCATCTATTGCTGTAGGGGAAATAAAAGCTATTGTCATATCATCGATTAGAGGTATATCATCTCTACCATTAAAATAACTCAGTGAAAAATCATAATTAAACAGATTTCCCGAAAATTTAACGGCAAACATTGAGCTTTCTTTAAATGACCTTTTAGGCAAAATAACATTGTTTGAATATGAATTTAAAGTAAAGCCTTGAGGAACCGGTAATGATGGGGAAAAAGCAGCTGCCCATTTATTTGAAGGCATTACAGCAGGTTTAAATATAGGAATGAAAACACCGACTAATGAATAATCTCCCATATAATAGGTTAATTTAACAGCATTAGAACCCAATTTTTTTCCAAAATCCATAATATCTTCCAAATCATCGGGATTGAGATTGTCGGTGGGATTTAATTTATCCGCAGTTCCCCATGCAATTCTTTGCTTTCCAACTCTTATATCAAGATTTTTTAAAATAAACTTGTAAAAATCTATATAAGCTTCTCTGATATTAATTTGAAGAGTATCGATATTTTCAATATCTTGCAGATCTATAGAATCTGATATATTGGGAAAACCAATTCCCCTAAATTCTGTTTCAGCGTAAATATGACCCTTTCCATTATCTAAGTTCAATTTTGATATTAATTGAATTTCATTCCACGAGAATGTATTATCTTCCAAGCTAAATCTGTTATCCGTAAAAATATTTCCACTTAGGCTTACCGCAGCATATGAAAGAGTAATAAATAAAAATGTAAACACTATTGTCGTATAAATTTTATATTTTTTCATAATAACCTACCTCTTATTGTCTTTTAAGATAACGTTTTGAAAATAATTCATCACTTAATTTTTGATCGAACTTAACTTCACTGATTAACATTTTTGTTTTATGTTCTTTATTCAAATCATGCATTAGTGCTTGTTTTGCTACCCAATATTTCCCTTCTTTTTCAATCTTACTGTTTTCCATAACCTTTACAAGTTTATTCTCTTTAGAATAAAATTTAATTTTTACGGGATAAAAATTGTCTTTTTTTACAACCATTACCAATTTGGAATATTCTTTTTTTATACCTTCTTTTGGTGTCAATTCCAACTCGTATAATTGCTTTTTACTTTGATCATTTGATTTCAATAATTTGGCATCATAAATTTCGGAATAATTTGTTGAAGCAATATCATCATAAGTAAAATCGGTACCAGCAAAATTGGTATTTTTCACATGTGATGCAATTCTTCTTATTTTCCTGAAAGCAGGTAAATAAAGATACATCATATCGTTCGGCAGATTTAAAAAAGCAAGTCCTTTCACATCCTCGGGCGAGAGAAATTTTATCATTCTTTTATCGCTTCCTTTCTGCCATATTTTTACTTTACGTACCTTTTCATTTCCCTTTTTGTCAATTAAGATCATTGACACTGTGATCTCCTGATCTTTAGGGGCATTAATAATCTCATCAACATTTTTTAAAATTTGTTGTGCCGAAAGATTTTGAGATTGAGAATTACTCCCATCTGCAAAAGTAAAACCAGAAACCAGCAAAACGAACATTAGGAATAAAATTCTAATTTTTTCCATTTTTTTTACCTCCATTTTTTATTTTTTTAGCAACCTTTTTTGCCATATTTTTGGCAAATCTATTAAAATTTCCTATAAAACCAGCATGAGTAACACTGATAATGGCAGGAACTATCGTAATTGCACCAAGGGCACTTGTAACCATTGTTAGAGCCATCAACCAACCGAATTGCCTTATGGGAACAATATTTCCGAAAAGCAAGACCAAAAATCCCAGGGAAACCGACAGAGCATTGATTACAATTGCCACACCTGTAGTTTCCAATGTCTTTTTTAGTGCATCATGAACAGAATTATTTTGTTTGAATTCAGTTTTAAAACGGGATGTGAAATGGATTGTATAATCAATCCCGATCCCGATGGCAACACTTCCTATTAAAACCGTGATAATATCCAAAGCAATCCCGAAAAGGGACATAATCCCGAAATTTATTAAGATGGTAAGTACAATGGGAATTATACCGGTTAAGCCGCCGATAAAGGATCTCAATTGGATGGTCAAAAGAATAAAGATCAAAAGAAGTGATATAATTAAACTTATAATTTGACTTTTAACGATCTGTCCGTCAAGTTTTTTATAGATTATAGGAAGCCCTGTTTGTTTTACCAAGAGGGTTTTAAAGGATCTATTTTGATCATTATTTCTTAATACGGTTCTATATTCATCAGGAGAAAGAGCAATATTATTCTCATTTATTCTCCATAAAATATCCTTTATTTCTTTATTGATTTTTTTGTTATTTTTGATCTCTTTCGGGAATAGATTTTCAATTTCATTAAAAATTATTTCTACTTTTTCTTTTTTTAAGGTATCATCAATAATCGATTCAATTGCTTCGGCAGTAAGTTCTATCCCTTGGGTATCTTCGGTGATGTCTTTGTTTAAATTATTATTTAAAATTTTTATTATATCATTTTTGGAAAGAGCATTTTTTTGTAATTTTCTCCCGATTTTTAAAACAATACCGGCTATTTTTTCGGAAGAATTTATTTCAATATCGGCTTCATCACCAGAGAAATATTTTTTTATTTTTTCCTGCATAAGAGGAATAACGGAGGAATCAGGCAGCGAATTAGTTTCTATATTTTCCGATATAATATCCCTGCATTTTTCCGTATCAAATTTAAAATCGGGGAATTTGATTGAAATATTCATTTTGATAGCATTTATCATATTTGAAATTTCCTTATCTTCCAAAATATTTCTTTGACTTTC
>CAYVPX010000108.1:0-6384 GCA_964453935.1 uncultured bacterium
AATAGGATAGATATGAGAAGTATAAGAGTTTTTAAAAAGAAAAAAGAACCAATTACAATGATAACCGCTTATGATTATGTATCTGCAAAGATTGCAGAAATTGCAGGAATTGATTCTATTCTCGTGGGTGATTCACTTGGTATGGTCATTGCGGGCTATGATAATACATTAAATGTAAAATTGGAACAAATGATATACCATTCGAAATATGTTAGAAATGGTGCACTCAATACATTTATAATAGCAGATATGCCCTATTTATCGTATAAGATATCTCCAAAAGAGGCAGTAAAAAATGCTGGTAGATTGATACAAGAGGGAAATGCTGATGCGGTAAAGATCGAAGGTGGTCTTGAAGTATGCAGGTTAATAAAAAAATTGGTTTATGCTGATATTCCCGTTATGGGTCATATTGGACTTACCCCGCAAGGTATATTGAAATTCGGACGTTATAAAAAGGTTGGTAAGAAAGAAAGTGAAAGCGATTATTTAATAAAATCAGCTATTGAAATGGAAAAATCAGGCGCATTTTCCATTGTTTTAGAGAGTATACCGGAAAAAATTGCTGAAGAAATCACTAATAATATTAATATACCTACCATTGGTATTGGTGCGGGAAGATATACAACGGGACAGATCCTCGTTTGGCATGATGTTTTGGGATTTTATGATAAGCTTAAACCCAGATTTGCCAAGGCATATAAAAATTTATGGGATGAGAGTGTAGATGGAATTTCAAAATATATTAAAGATGTAAAAAGTGGTAAATTCCCGGACGGAGAACATTTATGAATGATGTAATGAGATATGATTTTATTGTTATCGGTAGTGGTATTGCGGGCATTCGCGCAGCAGTTGAGCTTGAACAATATGGAAGTGTAATGATACTGACAAAATCAAAACTCTATGAAGGCTCCACCTTTCATGCACAAGGCGGCGTTGCTGTTGTAATCTCTTCTTTAGATAAACCGAAATTTCATTTTGCCGATACTATCAATGCCGGCGCAGGTATCTGTCAACCGGATGCTGTTTGGCGTATGGTTGAAGAAGGACCTAAAAGGATTGAAGAACTTGTTGATTGGGGTGTTCCATTTGATACAAAAGGTAATGACTTTAAGCTCACAAAAGAAGGTGCTCATGGATTGTCAAGGGTAATACATGCAGGTGGTGATGCAACCGGTGCAAACATTGAAAAAATACTTGTAAATAAGATAAAAAATGGGAATATTGAATATATGGAAGAAACCTATGTTTCAAGACTTATCGTACAAGATAATGAAGTATATGGTGTTATTGCATATAGAAATAACGAAAGAATTGTAATATTTTCTAAGGCAGTTGTTGTCGCTTCCGGCGGCATTGGTCAATTATATGATGTAACCACAAATCCTCCGGTTTCAACAGGTGATGGAATATACTTTTCATTTTTAGGTGGTGCTAAGGTAATGGATATGGAATTTATTCAATTTCATCCTACGAGTTTGGCAGTCGACACATATCCGAAGTTTCTCATTTCTGAAGCGGTGAGAGGTGAAGGCGCTATTTTACTTGATGAAAAAGGTAAAAGATTCATGGAAGGAATACATCCCCTAAAAGACCTTGCACCCAGGGATATTGTTGCCCGCGCAATTTTTAACATTTTAAAAGAGAGAAATTTGAAAAATGTTTGGCTTGACATTTCACCCATAGGGATAGATAAATTTTCAAAACGCTTTCCCACAATATACAATAAATTGATGGAATTGAACCTTTGTATGGAGGATTGCAAAATCCCAGTTAGACCTGCTGCACATTATTTCATGGGCGGGGTAAAGATAAATCTCCATGGACAGACCACTTTAAAGAACCTATATGCAGCAGGAGAAGTTTCATGCAGCGGTTTGCACGGAGCAAATCGTTTAGCGTCAAATTCACTATTGGAATCATTGGTCTTTGCTAAATTAGTTGGAGATAATGGCAAATATTATGAGAATAGATCAATACGTGAGATAAACTTTAAAGATGAAAAAGTATCTTCGGAAATTGCAGAGGAAAATGTAATAAAAGATATGAAGATAAAAATGGAAAAAAATGCAGGGATCATTCGGAATGAAATAGATTTACAAAAGAATATTTTATTTTTTAAAGATCTGTGGAATACTTATAAAAACTTTTCAGATGACAATGAGAAAAACATTAAATTGAAAAGTATGATAATAAACAGTTTACTAATTTCCCGGTTCGCATTAAATAGAAAGGAATCCCGTGGGGCACATTTCCGTTCTGATTACCCATTTTTAAATGATATTAAATGGAAAATACATCAAAAATATTCAATATATGATGAAGATTTTAAATGGATAAAATAGTAATAAGAAAGGCAAGAGAACACAATTTAAAAAGTATCGATCTTGAAATTCCCAAAAACAGATTTATAGTTATAACCGGACTTTCCGGATCAGGGAAATCCTCATTGGCATTTGATACATTATATGCCGAAGGACAGCGAAGATATGTTGAGTCATTATCCACTTATGCACGGCAATTTTTAGGATTGAAGGGTAAACCTGATGTGGAATATATTGAGGGCTTGTCGCCTGCAATAGCAATACAGCAACGTATCCTCTCACATAACCCGCGTTCTATTATCGCTACAATTACAGAGATATATGATTATTTAAGAGTAATATTTGCGCGAATAGGTGTACCTTATTGTCCGAATGATAATATTCCCATTGCCAAAGAGACCATTGATGAG
Source organism: uncultured bacterium (assembly GCA_964453935.1). Lineage (GTDB taxonomy): Bacteria > AUK180 > AUK180 > AUK180 > AUK180 > AUK180. The sequence continues at coordinate 2,738 of CAYVPX010000108.1, forward strand.
GTGGTGGAAACATTAGTGTCCTTGAAAAAAGGAAGCAAACTCATTATATTTTCAAATGTTACTATTGAATATGGTAAAACTTTGTTGGACACCATAGATATACTGAGAAAAAAAGGCTTTGTCCGCATTAGATTGAATGGTAAAATTTATCATATTGATGAGATATCCACTGTGAAGCTAACCAATAAAAAATATTCAAAAAATGTTAAGCTGGATGTTGTTATCGATAGAATAGTTTTAAGAGATAATTCAAGGAGCAGGTTATATGATTCTATTGGTCTTGCTTTTAAGGATTTTAATGGTATTTGTGGCGTACAAATTTTAGATGATACCTTTGATGATGGAAAAAATGAACGCTTGTTCTCCGAAAATTTTTATTGTCCCATTTGCGGATGGTCTATCAAAAGTTTGACCCCAACCTCTTTTTCATTTAATAATCCCAACGGTGCTTGTTCTACATGTTCCGGTTTAGGCTTTATATATTCAATTGATCCGGACATACTTATTAGAAATCCCGAAAGAAAGCTGAGTGAGGGTTTAATAAATCATATCCCGGGCTTAGGGAGTGCAAGGTTTGTTAAGGATGTTATAAATAAAGCGAAGAAATTCGAACTTGACCTCAGTAAACCCTTTGAAAAATTCAGTAAAGAAGAACGTGATTTTTTACTCTATGGTAAAAAGAATTACTTTGAAGGTGTTATAAATATCATTGAAAGGCGTATGCGGGAGACAAGATCGCAAATGATGCGGGAGTGGTATTTAAAATTTTTTACAAAAGTAAAATGTCCTACATGTAATGGAAGCCGATTGAAATCGGATGTATTGAGTGTAAAGATTAAAAATAAAAATATATGGGAACTCACATCAATGACCGTTGAAAAATTATTAAAATTCTTCAAAGATCTGAAATTAAAAGGTGAGAAGAAACTTATAGGTGATCTTTTGATACAAAGTATCGTTACGCGGTTAGAGTTTTTAAAAAGTGTCGGACTTTCATACTTGACACTTGATAGAACGATAGATACACTATCCGGCGGTGAAATAGAAAGAATAAAATTGGCAACGCAATTAGGAACGAAGTTAACAGGTGTTATTTATATACTTGATGAACCCACAATAGGATTACATTCACGTGATACGAAAAAATTATTAAAATCTTTAAAAGAATTAAGAGATATTGGGAATACCGTTATTGTTGTGGAACATGATAGAGAGACCATTGAAGCCGCAGATTGGGTCATTGATCTTGGACCTGGAAGCGGAAGTCAAGGCGGAGAAGTTGTATTTAGCGGTACATATAAAGAACTTTTGAAAAGCAATACCTTAACATCTCAATACTTAACGGGTAAAAAAGATTGTCAAATTTCACATATAAAAACCATCGATCCTAAAAATTATATTAAGGTTTATGGTGCAAGTGAATTCAATTTAAAAAATCTTGATCTGAAAGTACCTTTAAATAGATTTGTCTGTATAACAGGTGTATCCGGAGCCGGTAAATCCACTTTAATGGAAATGATATTATACAGGGGGATACGTTGGGTAAAAAAACTTTCAAATGAAAAGCCGGGACAATTTGCGATTTTTAAAAATTTAGAAAAGGTTGAAGATGTAAAATTTATTTCGCAGCAGCCAATTGGAAGAATGTCCAAATCAAATGTTGCAACATATACTCATATTTTTGACTTGATACGTGATATTTTTGCCCATTTACCTGAAAGTAAGATAAGAGGATTTTCCAAAAGTACATTTAGTTTCAATGTAAAAGGCGGTCGTTGTGAGGCATGTCAAGGTGAAGGTGTGAAACAGATAGAAATGCATTTTTTACCCAATGTTTATGTTAAATGTGATGTATGTAACGGTAAAAGATACAATAAAGAAACATTGGGAGTGAAATATAAGGGTAAATCAATATCGGATGTGCTTGATATGACAGTAGAGGAGGCATATAACTTCTTTGATAATATACCTATTCTTAAAAGGAAACTCAAATTATTGCTTGAAGTAGGACTGGGTTATATTACACTTGGTCAGCCTTCACCGACATTATCCGGTGGGGAAGCACAGAGGATCAAACTCGCAAGAGAACTTAGTAAAAAGTCAAATAAAGGCACAATTTACTTCATGGATGAACCTACCACAGGGCTGCATTTAGATGATGTAAGCAAGTTATTGAGCGTTATTGAAAGATTAAGGGATTCGGGGAATACTGTTGTAGTTATTGAGCATAACTTAGATGTGATAAAAAATGCCGATTGGATCATAGATTTGGGTCCTGAAGGTGGAGATAAAGGCGGTTATATTGTGGCAGAAGGCGAACCAGAGGAAATTATGAAAAATAAAAAGTCCTATACTGGACAATATTTAATTAAATTAAAAAACGGAGGTATATGATGAGTATTTTTAAGGCATATGATATTAGAGGTGTTTATGGAGATGAGCTAACACAGGAAATGGCGGAAAAGATCGGTTTCTTTTTACCCAAAGTTATAACAGGGAAGAAAATAGCGGTGGGACATGATATGCGTTCAAGTTCTATTCCTCTTAAAGAAGGGCTGATAAATGGGCTGTTACGTAGCGGTTGTGAAGTTTATGATGTTGGATTGATCTCTACACCAATGATAAATTTTGCTGTTGCTAATTATGATCTTGATGGTGGTGTTCAGATAACAGCTTCACATAATCCAAAAGAATATAACGGTTTTAAGGTTGCCGGAAAGAATGCTTTACCCGTTGGATATGATACCGGTTTAAATGAAGTTGAGCGTTTGGTGAAAAGTGAGGAAATTCACGGTGAAAAAACAGGAAAAGTTATTAAAATGGATATTATGGCTGATTATTTGAAACATGTTCTATCTTTTTTAAAAACAAATGAAAGTTTCAATATTGCCATTGATGCTGCAAATGGTATGGCAGGGTTGACCGTTCCAAAGATCTTTCCAAAGACGAATTTACATTATGACGGACTTTATATGGAACTTGACGGAACATTTCCAAATCATGAGGCGAACCCATTAAAGGAAGAAAATCTTGTAGATATTAAAAATAAAGTAAAAAATGGAAATTATGATTTTGGTATTGCTTTTGACGGTGATGCAGATCGTATCATGTTCATTGATGAAAAAGGTGAGCATATCCCGGCAGATATTATTACTGCAATGATAGGAGAATGGTTCGTTTCACATGGTCATGACGGTGTATTGTATGATGTAAGATCAACAAAGATCATAAAAGAGAGTGTTGAAAAAGCAGGTGGTCATGCTTATTTATGCAGGGTAGGTCATGCCTATTTTAAAAAATTGTTAAGAGATAAAAATGCCTTTTTTGGCGGTGAACTTGCGGGACATTTTTATTTTAAAGAAAATTTTTATACGGATAGCGGGGTTATCATGCTAATGAAAATGATAAATTTTTTAAATGAAAAAAATGAAAAATTATCTGTTCTTGCTAAACCCTATAGAAAGTATTTCCAAAGCGGTGAGATCAATTCAAAGGTTGATGATAAGGATGGTAAAATTAATGAGATCTCAACTATCTATAATGACGGGAAGCAATTGAGAATAGACGGATTATCGGTTTATTATAAGGATTGGTGGTTCAACTTAAGAAAATCCAATACGGAACCACTTTTGCGATTATGTCTTGAA
>CAYVPX010000109.1:0-6358 GCA_964453935.1 uncultured bacterium
CATTATTCAATGTTAATGTAGCATAATTATAAATTGGTCCCCCTAAAAGTGTAAATTCAGGATTCTGAATTTGTACTAATCCTGCAGGATTCCAATATGCAGCAGAGTAATCATCTGCCTGTGCCCTGAATGCTCCTCCAAGTGATATGGCTTCTGAACCAACACCTGAAAGCAAAAAGCCGGCAGAGAAAATATACCCGCTTACGATCAAAAAAACAATCACCCAAAGTTTTTTCATAGAACCTCCTAAAAACTACTATATTATAAAACTTTTTTTGTAAAAAATCAAGAGTGCTTTACTTAAAGTGATTATTTTTATATAATATACCTAAAATAGAAAGGAGTTTTTTTATGGTCATTAAGAAACATTACACAGAGGTTACAGATGAAATAGTTGATATGGCTGGTACGAAAAATACCACTATCAGATGGCTGCTTGCTAAAAAAGATGGTGCTGAAAACTACGCTATGAGATTATTTACCGTTCAAAAAGACGGACATACACCTGAGCATTCACATGATTGGGAACACGAGGTCTTTACCTTGGAGGGTAAAGGAATGTTAGTAACCGAAGAAGGAAATTTCCCGTTGAGTCCCGGAGATTTTGCATATGTTCAGCCAATGGCATTACACCAATTCCGGAATGTCGGAGATAAACCCTTTAAATTTTTATGTATTATTCCAATTAAAAAATGATAAATTTTAAAAATGTTTCTGTTATTTTTGAAAAAGATATTTTTGCTTTAAAAAATATCAATGCCTCTATTGAAAATGGGGATTTTGTGTTTTTATTGGGTCCTTCCGGAGCTGGTAAAACAACATTTTTACGCTTAATATACAGAGATATTTTGCCATCAAAAGGAGTAGTGATCGTCAATAAAAAAAATATCGTTGACCTGACTAAAAAAAGAATTCCTTTTTTTAGACGAAAGATCGGTGTTGTATTTCAAGATTTTAAACTTCTATACGATAGAACTGTTTATGAAAATATCGAATTTGCAATGATCTCATTGGGTTATAATTTTAAATATATAAGGAAAAAAACCGTAAATGTTCTAAGATTGCTTAAATTGAGTGACAAACAGCATCTTTATCCGCATCATCTTTCAGGGGGAGAACAGCAGCGTCTTGCTATTGCACGTGCCATGGTAAATGATCCCCTTGTATTGGTTGCCGATGAACCTACCGGGAACCTTGACGATGTCATATCGGGAAGTATTATTTCCGAATTTAAAAATTTGAACCGTTTAGGTATGACGGTTATTGTTGCAACCCATGATGCGTCATTGACAAAGCTTGTTCCTAATTTTAAAAAACTGTTTTTACACAATGGAGAATTAATTGAAAATTAATTATTATTCATTTTTTCTTAAAGAGGCATTAAAAAATATTGTAAGAAATAGCTCAATTACTTTTATATCAATAACACTCATCACTATTTCTCTTTTCATAATAGGTTTGATCCTTTCAATGAGCCACACATTAAATGCATATATAGGCAATATGAACAATAAGCCCAATATGGTCTTTTTTATAAAAAATAATGCAAATTTAAGTGAAAAGGAAGATTTTATCAATTTTTTAAAAAGTTCATCTGCCATAAAAAGATATAAGTTTTTAGATAAATCAACGGTAAAAAGTCAGATAAAAGACGACGCAATCAAGGAATTAACAAAATTATACGGTGATGAAATAATACCACAAGCTTTTTTCGTATATACAAAAATTGATGTGAACAAAAAAGATTTCTACACACTTTATAAAAAATTGAAGGATCAGAAGATCGTAGATAACAGTTCTTATGAAGAGGAAAAACTATTTATTTTCTCATATCTAAAGAAAATCGGTGAATTTATACTGTTTATATTTTCCTTTTTAATAATCCTTATTGTCGGGAATGCAATTAGGTTGTCCATATTTTCAAAGAGTGATGAGATCTATTTGAAAAAATTGATCGGTGCGACTCATTCATTTATTCTTACACCATTTGTTTTTGAAGGCTTATTAAAAGGGTTTTTAGGTGGTATTTTTGCTGATATTTTATTCTTAATACTTTATTTGACAAAATCGGTTTTTGTTCCAACAGAATTTTTAACGACATTACATTTTATTACATTGAAAGAGGTTATTTTAATTCCATTACTGGGAGGTATATTCGGATGGTTAGGCGCCGTTATTTCATTGGGAATTTATATAAAACATTAATTTTGGTTTTATTTATCTTTATTCTTTCCGCTTCAACAATAAATAAACATAAAGAGCAATTAAAAAAGATAGAAGGTGAAATAACAAAGAACAAGCAGCTTATTAAGGTGGCTCAAAAAAAAGAAAATATTGCTTTGCATGATATGGATAATATTGATCAAAAACTTTCAGTATCAAAAAAGAAGATCTCCGATCTAAAGCGAAGTTTAAGAAAAACAAAGGCAAATATAGATTATTTACATAGTAGGATCACGGGTTTGGAAAAAAATTTTAAAAGTATTAAGGGAAACACAAAGAGTGCTGTAAAAAATTGGTATATTATGAATATTCTTTATAATAAAAGTGAAACTTCTGTTCCTGAAAATGTAAATGATATTTTCAAATTTGAGATACTGAAAAAATTAAATAAAAAAAATTATGATTATATCCAAATGGTCCTTTCAAAAAAAAATAATTATTCTGCTAAAATGCTTAACTATCAATTGGAATTTAATAAATTAAAAAAAATGCAAGCATTATTTGAACTTGAAAGTCAAAATATTCATAGTGAAAAACAACTAAAAGAGATCTATTTATCTAAGATCAAAAAGAAGAAATCATCATACAAATCCTACTTAATAAACCTTGAAAAGCGGAAAAGAAAAATTCAGAAAGATATACAGACATTGCTAAGACGTGCTGCTGCGAAGCATAAGGTAAATGCATCTAAAAAGGGTGTAATATCTGCATACAGGCATATGATATCAAGCCCTGTGGACGGTGTTGTTACCTCAAAATTCGGCAAGTATTGGAATAAAGAATATGAGATCACAATAAATAATGATGGAATTGAAATTAATGCACAAAAGGATAATCTTTTTTCCCCATGTGCCGGCACTGTGATCTTTGCTGATTGGCTTAAGGGAAAAGGCAATGTAATTATAATATCATATGATTCTCATCTTTCTCTCATTTTCGGGGATTTGGATGATATATTTGTAAAAAAGGGTGATAAACTTGAAAAAAAACAATTAATTGGTAAAATAGGTAAAGATACAAGTAATAAAAGAATTCTGTATTTCGGAACATGGCTTGATAGTAAGCCCGTTAATCCTGAATACATTATTAAGAGGTGAATATGAAAAAAGTATTGTTAAGTATCGTTCTGACAATAATGGTTTTTACCATTACATTTGCAGCAGATACAAAATCGGATTTTGATAAGAATCTAAAAAGGTTCTATGAGGCGGTCTCAATAATAAAAAAGTACTATGTTAATGATTCCAAATTTGAAACCATGATGAATGATGCCATAAAGGGCATGCTGGATGGACTTGATGTTCATTCAACTTACATGACAAAAAAGCAAATGGAGGATCTTCAAAGGGATACTAATGGTAAATACGGTGGCGTAGGTATGGTGGTTTCAATCAAGAATAATGTGTTAACATGTATTTCTCCAATTGAGGATTCACCGTCATATAAATTAGGTATTAAAGCCGGTGATAAAATTGTCAGGATCAATGGTATGGAAACATCAAAAATGACATTGGAGACAGCGGTCAGCAAATTAAGAGGGAAGCCGGGAACCTCCGTTAAAATAACTATTTACAGGGATTCGGATAAAACATTAAAGGATTATACCATAGTAAGACAAAATATTAAGTTAAAATCCGTGAAATATCAATTATATGATCATATAGGGTATATCAGGATTACTGATTTCAAAGCCACTACTGCGGCAGATCTGAAAAAAGCATTATCTGAGCTGAACAAGAAAAACGCCCATGGATTTATTATCGATCTTCGAGGTAATCCGGGTGGTTTGTTATCCGCGGCTGTTAATGTTTCAAATCTATTCTTGCCACGTGGAACAAGGATCGTAAGTGTTAAGGGAAAGAATAGTCAAGTATTTGATTTATATAAAGCGAAAAAGAAGCAATACACTGATAAACCGGTTGTTATCTTGATAAACGAAGGCTCGGCTTCTGCTGCTGAAATTGTTTCAGGTGCGCTAAAAGATAATCACCGAGCCCTGCTTGTAGGCGAAAGGAGTTTCGGCAAAGGTTCGGTACAAAGGTTATTCCCGCTTTCAGATGGATCTGCTATTAAACTGACCATTGCAAAATATTACACTCCGTCCGATATCTGTATTCATGGGATAGGTATTGAACCGGATATTGTTTCACATGAAAGAATGTTCACCAGTGATGAAAGTAAAGCCATTAACAAGGTTAAAAATGGTAAATACATTGAGGATTATATTGATGAAATGCAGAAACAATTGGATGGTTTAAAAAGGAGTGCATCGACTTTTGAAAAGACCGCCGAAGGTTTCAATAAATTAAATATAAATACATACGTTAACAATCCCACTAATATAGAGACATTGAGAAATAAGCTAATTGCCAACAATATTACTATATCAAGACCTCTATTGTATTTATTGGTAAATGAAGAGATATTTAGAATAAAATTAGGAACTGCCAATAAGAATATTATTGATCCTGTTTTTGACACTCAATTACAAACCGCTATTAGTGCATTAAAATCTGCAATATGGGAAAAAGAAAAGTAAAAAAAAAGACAACAGTACGAAAGACCGGGAGAAAGAATAAACCGGCCAAGAACTGGTTAATGATCTTTATCCTCAGCATTATATTCGCTGTTGTTATCGTTATTTCGCTACCCATTAAACCGGCACGTGATGAAGATAATTTAGAAAAGATAAATGTAAAGAAATACTATATTCCAAAAACAAAAAAACATCCTGAAAAGGATATTGATTATTTTCATGCTACCCTTATTATTAATGGTAATCTTCACAAGTATTTCAATAAAGTTCATCTAACAAAGGGAAATATTAACGAATTGAACAGAGAAAAAGAGATAAATAAAGACCAGCGATTTCTTTATACCACCTTTAATATTAAATTGCCTGACAATTTTGACCTTACTAAATTCAAAAATAATATTGTTAAAATAATTGAAGAACGAGGTGGTCATATTAAGGACACCTATTCATACAATTTGAATGGAAGAGATTTTATAACATTTTATGTAACTTCATATGACAGGGTAACGCATTTTTTCTCTATTAGTAAAAAATCTGCAAATAAGATTATGGGTAATGAACCGGTTATTGCTATAATTATTGATGATTGTGGATATTTACCCCCCAAATATTTTAAATATTTAAAAGGCAGGGAAAATATTGACCTTTCAATCCTTCCATATACACCCTATGCAAAGGAAACTGCAGTATTTGCTTCAAAAAATAAAAATGAGGTAATGCTCCACTTGCCATTAGAAGCGTTTAATAGGACACAGAACAAGGATAAGGGTATGATCCTTACTAAATTTGATAAGAAAAAACAATTGAGCATATTTAAAAAAGATCTGGGTTTTGTTCCTACTGCCACCGGTTTTAATAATCACAAAGGTTCAAAGGGAACATCGGATAAGAAAACAATGGATAATATACTTACAAGAGCAAAAAAATTGGGATTATTTTATGTTGATAGTCGTACTTCGGCAAAGAGCATAGGATATGAAACGGCTTTATCTATGGGTATCCCTACTATAAAGAGAGATATTTTCATTGATAATAAAGAAACAGAATCGTATATAATAAATCAATTTCATAACCTGTTTAAGATTGCATATTTACGGGGTTATGCCGTGGGAATTTGCCATATGCGGAAACCTACTATTTCAACATTCAACAAGGTTTTTGATGAGATCAATGCGTTGAGAATAAAGGTTGTACCCGTAAGCTATATGATTGCTAATAGGGAGCACCTTACAAAGAACGCACATAAACAGTTACCTGATAATTTAAACAATATGCTTAAAAATATAGAGGAAGATTAATGCTGGTTCTGGGGATTGAATCCTCTTGTGATGAAACTGGGATTGCAATAGTAGAAAATGGGAAAAAGATCATTTCAAATTCCATTGAGTTCCAGGATGAGATACACAAGGATTTTGGTGGGGTTGTTCCTGAATTAGCTGCTCGTCACCATGCAGAAAAGATAGGTCATATTCTCGATCTGTCCCTGGCGAAAGCTGGTGTTGAATTAAAGGATATTGATGTTATTGCGGCTACCAACGGTCCCGGTCTCATTGGATCATTACTTGTAGGGTATATGTTCGGCAGGGGATTATCATACGG
>CAYVPX010000110.1:0-6355 GCA_964453935.1 uncultured bacterium
GAATGTCCCGCTTGTCTATTTTGTTAATCTTTCTGGGATATATAGAATTTAAGTAAAATATTTTATTGAGATAAACATAACGTACCTAATATGGTTTCACCTTGCTCTGGATGACATTATAAATGTATTCTTATGTCTGAATCACAATAAGGTAAAATATTTTAATGATCTTTTAATTTTGTTATATAATAAATCCCTTTTTTTATATGAAGTCAGTAAAAAAATGTACTTTTTTTTATCATTAAAGAATTTGTTTTTTTAATAAAAATCATTGATTTATTTTAAAAATATAGTATACTTATAAAATGGAGATGTTATGAAAAAATCGGTATTTTTTATTTTCTTTTTTCCATTGATATTATACGCTATCAATAACGGAGATCTTTCAACGAGAATAATAATTGATGGGCACACCAGTGACTACTTGAGCGATGAGTCCATGCTTCATCCCAACGGGGAGATATTGGAATCGGATCATGACTCATTCTGGGGCAAGGAAAATGAAGTTATTGATATTAAGACAACATGGGATTCTAATGCTTTGTATATTGCTTTAGACGGTGTATTGAACGGAAATAATATGATGTTTTTTTTGGATTTTAAAGATGGAGGAATAGAAGATTTTAACCCACAAAATACCTATAATTCCATTTCATGGAAACGCTCCATAACCTTCATAAAACATTATCCGGACTTTTATGTGGGTACATGGGAGAATAACACTAACCCCATTGTATATGGTGCCTCCTCCTCACTGGGGGATTATGAGATAACACAATCCTCGGGGTCTGTTCTTTCAAAGGCATATTTGCCAACGGGAATAAGAGGAGCCATTGAGATAAAGATCTCCTGGGATTTTATTAAAAGCGTGAACAACAATACCATACCCAAGATCATCAGAATGGCTTCATGTATAACCAATGGCGGTTTTGGTGCCGCATCGTCGCCTGATGTAGCACCGGATAATTCCTCTGGAACTTCTTCAGACGGTCAATCAAGGGTCTTTATTGATAATTTCGTTGAGATCAATATCGATAATGATAATGACGGTAAGCCGGATATTGGGATTTCACCGGTTTCACAGAGGAGTTTCACACAAAGCTTCACTCTTCCTCACAAACCGAGCAATATTTCAATAGAGGAATTTTCAGCAGACAAAAAGATCATAAAGATCAACGGGGAACAGAATAAGTTTGAGTTATCCCTAAAGGTGAACATTCCTGCTTTATTTGATCTTGAGGCATACGATATTAAGGGTAAAAAGGTCAAGACCATTTTTTACAATAGATTATTGGAAAATGACCAAACATATTCAATCGAATGGAATGGTAAAGATGATAATGACGAATTCTTACAAAAAGGGTTTTATATTCTGCAATTGGTCAATAGTGATAGAACGGTAAGTAAAAAAATCTCAGTGGGGATAATTAGATGAAAAGGATCATATTTATTATATTTATATTTTTGTTCGTATCCATTTCAAACTGTGAATATCTTTGGATAGATTATGCGAATCCACTATCTATCTCTCTTGGAGAAGTATCGAATATACCGCAAAGCGGAACATTTTTTTATGAGAATCCTGCTACATTGAGATTTTCAGCTTCATCGGTTTCTTTGAACTATTCCAATTTATACGGTATAAACGATCTTTACTTAGCATCTATTTTTACAAACATTGATCTGAAGCCCCTGTCAGTAGGTGTATCATATTCATCTTTGGGGATCAAGAACAATATGTCCCAGAATATCATGTGTGTGTCATTTGCAAGAGAAATTACAAGAAGATTAATGGTCGGAATGAATTTTAACGGGTCCTTTGAGAATATCTCCGGGTATGAAGGGAATGACCTTACAAAATCCAAATTGACATTTAATGGTAACACAAGTGCAATTTTTTCGCCTTTGGATTCATTGGATTTAACCTTTTCTATAAGAAATATTTTTTCAAAAGATCAAATGCATTTCAATTGGGGCGGTGTTTTTTATATTAAAAAATTCGTATTATTTGCCTTTGAAATGAAGGATAATGTACCTCATGAAGGTATAAGGGTCAATTTCTATAATACCCTTTTTCTTGATTTCGGCCACAATAATAATGTATTCACATTCGGATTGAGCATTAAGGCGAAAAGTTTCAAATTTCACATGTCACTTATTCCCAATAACGATCTTGGAAGCAGTTATTTTTTCTCATTGAGTTATAAGTTTGGAGAGTCAAGATGAAAAAGCTGATTACAACTTTTCTTTTGCTCGGTATGATCATCATGAACGGTGCGCAATTGGGAGGTTATTTTGAATCTTATATTGGAGCTAATAGGGAAAATGATAATTTTTCATGGGATATATGGAATCCTTCTGTGAACTTTGAGCTCAAGTTAAATGAAAATATTGGTAACAGTGTTGAAGGGTTTGCCAAATTTCATGCATACCATGATTATTGGGATTCAAGCAATAAGGACCGATTTCAGGTGGAAGAATCATATTTGAGGTATCATAAGGAATTTGGGGAAAAAGGATTGGAGCTCAATCTTTTCTTCAAGGAAAGGCGCTACTGGCTTGGCGATCCACTTCTGGAATTATCAAAAGATGATAATTTCGGTGATAATACTATGGGACTGCGATTGGATATGTGGGGTTTCCATGGTTTCAATTTAAAATTCATCGCAGCTGATTTTTCCGGCTCCAGCGGTGAAGATGCATATATTTCCCGTTTGGACAGATCATTTTTCAGAAACCACATAGTCATGGGTGCCAACTATTTAAGAAAGTATATTAATATTGATTCAAAGGATTATTTCAATGATATTATTTCATTTGATCTGAAATGGACGATCTTTTTATACGAATTGTATTTTGCCTATGCTCAGTCAAATGAAACGCTTGATGAATTGAAGGGAAATGTTTTTAAAACAGAACTTCGGGGCTTGCGTATTGGTTCCGGAACCTTGGGTTATTATAATATAAATATAGGTTATGATCAATTCTCCCCGAATTACAGGAATTGGATGGGGAATGGAAGCTATAATACCCGTGATCTTAATATCAATTCATACTACCTTGTTCCCTATTATGCCATCACTTTGACATTGAACTACAATTACTCTCAGGAATTGGATAAAATCGAGGCATTGTACAAAGATAAAATGGTGAGAAATTATAAGAGTTATCTTTACTGCGAAACATATATGGAGTTCATAAAGGGTTTCAAGGGGAAATTTTATTACAGGAACGGATTGGATTATTGGAACGGTGAATTCTACCGCCATAATGATACATTCTTTGAACTGGTAATGGAATCCAAATTGGGATATCTAAAGTTCCAATATAAATGGAAGGATATGGCTACATACCAATGGAAACACATTCTTGGAGCGGAGATATCTTTGAATATTACCGATAAATTGGGTATTTTCTACAGATTTCTGAACCTTGATGAAAATGGAGGAAACCGATTTTCTTCCTTTATTCAATTAAGGTATGATTTTGGTCCGGGAACACAATTTTTTATTGAATACGGTAATTCCGGATACGGTGATAATGGTTTAACGGATGATCAGGATTTTGTCTCGTCGGGGAAAAACGAAGACAAGCTCATGTTCACATTTAAGGGCTGGTTTTAGGAGGTTCTCATGATAAAGAAAGGAATATTTTTATTTGCATTTTTTATAGTTTTTACCACAATATATGCGCAATACCGAATTCTGGACAATGGTAAGGTAAAATTTTCCATCCTTCTATCCGATTGTAAATCAGTTTCAGTGGTTGGAGATTTCAATAATTGGGATGTAAATGCCAATACGATGAAAAATGAAAACGGTTTGTGGAGCATAACCTTAAATATCCCCAAAGGGGATTATCAATATAAATTTTATGCTGATGGTGAATATATTTCTGATCCTGAGAACAAAGACAGGGTAGAGGATCCCTATGGCGGCGAAAATTCAGTGATTAAGATCAATAAGGCAAGCAATACCAAAGGTATTGTAATAACATACAGTAATTCAAAGGCAAAGGATGTTTACATAGCAGGTTCCATTAACAATTGGAACGCGACATCATTGAAAATGAAAAATGACGGGAATGGTAACTTTTCAATTACCCTTCATCTTACACCGGGGAAATATCAGTATAAATTCGTGGTTGACGGTAATTGGATAACAGATCCCAATAATCCTGACAAAGAGGATGATGGTTATGGAGGCAGTAATTCGGTTCTAACGGTAACAAAAAGCGGTATTGTGAAAAGTACCGCAGCTAAAGGTCAAACTCCGAAAAAAACCATTATTACGCATCTTATAAACGAGCATGCCGATATATCTGGTTTTTATTTCGGAAGATATTCTTTTATTAAAGGGAATAACATATATCAATTGACAAAACCCCAGCATTTTATTACCCTGGGTTTAAATGTTAATGTTAATGAAAACGTTATTGCAAAGACCAATCTCACCGTATCCAACTATGATGAGAATGTGGAATTGTGGAAGACCCATTTAAGGTTTGAAAATACCATGTTCTCATATAAAGGTTCCAATTTCAAATTTGCCGTTTTTGATAATATTCCTTTTTACCAGGGCTTCAATATCTTTTTTAAGACCGGAGAGCACGCCAACAGGTTCGGTGTAGGTGTTATCGGGCTTTACAGTGATTTTACTTTCAAACATTTCGAATTTGAAGTAATGGCATCTGATACAAATTATATTAATAATTCCCTTTCCAAGGATCTTGAATCTGTTTACAACGGCATTACGGATCTTTACGGTCTTGCAGTTAAGAAACAGATATTAGGTTTTCTGGATATTAACTTTTCACTAAGAAAGGACAGAGGGTTCAATAGGGGTTATTTCCAACCTTTGTATTCCCTCACAAGTTACAATGTATTTGAAGATAATTTATTGTACTCCGCTCAACTTTCTTTGGACCTTAAAAGATTGAAGTTGAAAGGCTCATTTTCAAAGGGTAATTACAGAATTGAAACGGATGATGAAAATAAAAATTTTGATTCAAGAAAAATAACAAAATTTGATATAAGGGTTTCTTTAAAAAAGATAAATTTGAATTACATGTCATTAAAAGAAACATTATTGCCGAACGGTGTTTATTATTTATCTGATACAGCTTATTCAAATGAAGAGGTTTTTGAGAAAAGTTTTATTTCCATATCTCATAAACGGAAGATAAAAAGGGAAAGGGGTGAGCTTTTGGTTTCTGGGAATTTTACCTATCATACGAATAAACTTTCAAGAGAATATCCCATTTCTCTCAATATTGATACGATGTACCAACCCTATTTTACTACACCGTTTTATTTTGATGATTTTATCTGGTCAGGGTATAAGGGATACTTCAGCTTGGAAAAGCGTTTGAAATATACAGAAGGTAACTCAACCTTTGCTTATGATATTAAATTGACGGGATATGAACTTTTTAAGAAATTAAGGACCATAAAACAGATCGTTTCACTTGATCTTGAAGTTGCAAGCGGATTGTTCATGGGAACCAATATCAGACATATGATCTATGCTGATAATCGGGATTATTTCAATATTCTTGCAACATATGTGGACCCTTATTGTTATATAAGATATGCTTTTAACAGCAAGGCTTCCATTGTATTGAGTTACGGAGTTGATCCAAAAATAAACAACGATTTTAATTTTATACCCTTACTGAAACGTGGGGCAAACTACGGAAGGGAAAGTTATTTGAATGATTATGTAAATGTAGATATGCTGAGTAATTTCCAATACAGCGCCATGTTCTTAGGGAATAAAATAAAAGAGGGCGAAGAGGCACTTTCCAAGGATCAGCGTATTGAGATAAAAGCAATATTCAACTTTTAGGTGAAATATGAAAAGATATATATTAATGGGATTGTTATTAACTCTTGTGTTTTCTTCATGTTTATTGAAAGATATTGTTAAGAAACGATTGCCACCCCCCACACAAACCAGGAATGGTGTGGTGTTCCGTTTATATGCACCTTATGCCAAAACAGTAAATGTTGCCGGTGATTGGAATAATTGGGGAGGCACCGCAGGTCCTGAAAGCAGATTTGATGAAACCATAGATGCATTAAAGGATAACAGTAACGGGGTTTGGACAATAACCATCCCTTATGAAAGGATCAAACCCGGCAGGCACACATACAAATTTGTGGTTGACGGGAATTCTTGGATCAAGGATCCCTATAATTTTCAAACGGTTAATGAAGGTGGATTTAATAATTCACTTATTATCATAAAGAACATCAATGGTGGGAGGAACAAATGAAAAGATACATGAAATATTTAAGTATTGTTACAATATTGATAATAGCACTAATATCTTGTAAAAATGATGCATTTAAACC
>CAYVPX010000111.1:0-3502 GCA_964453935.1 uncultured bacterium
TGGCAGATCTTAAAAAATCAAATGATAAATTTTTTAAAATTGTAAACGGTTTTTTAAAGAACAGTTCAAAGATATTATTAATAATTTTGATAAGCAATACACTTGTTAATTTATTGGCGACATCTATTTCATTAAAGTTGTTTAAGAATTTAAAGTTGAGAAATTTTGAATTATGGAACTTTATTATAATGTCATTTATAATAATTCTCTTTGGCGAGATACTTCCCAAAACCTTGGCATTACAAAAGAATATCTCCTTCCTAAAAAAAACTAATTCTTTACTAAAATTTTTTGCCATAATAATATATCCATTGGTAATTGTTATAAATGCTATTGATCTGGTATTTATTAATATTATAAAGAAAAATTTACCAATTCAAAATAAAAATCTCACAAAAGAGGAAATGTTCGCCCTTTTATATAAAAGTAATGAAATAAAAGATATTGACCGTGATGAAAATATTATATATAAAAATTTTATAAGACTTCTTGATAAGGATATTAAATCCATTATTATTTATAGAAGCGACATTGAAGCAATTGATATTGCTGATAAGGAGAATGCCATAAAAGAAATATTGAAAAATTACAAAAAGCGTTATATTCCCGTTTATGAAAGGTCAATTGATAATTTTAAGGGGGTGATAGATATTTACAAATTATTTGATATTAGAAAAGAGGGTTTGAAGGAATCTATTTTAGAGAATTTGGAAAATCCTATTTATCTTCCGGAAACAATCAAATTAAGTGCATTGCTAAAAGAAATAGGTCAAGAAAAGATAATTTTTATTGTGGACGAGTATGGAGATATTCAAGGAATGCTTGACTCTCAAAAGATCATGAATAATTTCTTTACTTTAAGCTCGGTATTTATTAAAAAGCTCGATGAAAACAGGTATGAAATAAATCCACAGACCATTTTATATGAGATTGAGCTCTATTTTGAAAAGGATATATTTAATGAACCTGGAAATAAAAGTATCATTGAATATTTTCTCGAGCAATTAAATAGGATACCTAAGAAAGATGATATTATTACAATTGGGAATATAAAAATACAGGTTAAAGATGTAGAAGAATTTCGTGTAAAATCCTTTGTATTAAGTATGGAGAAAGATGATCTGGATTAATATTTTTATATTTATTGTTCTAATTGTATTACAAGCTTTTTTCTCAGGCATTGAAATTGGTTTTGTAACACTTTTTAAAACGCAGATATTATACAAAGCATTGGAAGGGAATAAAAAAGCAAAAATACTCTTTTATTTTTATAAAAATCCTCACCGTTTTTTTTCTACCATACTTGTTGGAATTAATCTTGTTTCTGTTGCAATTGCAACGTTATTCGGTTCATTCCTTATTCAGTTAGGCGTAAAGAACTATGAGATCTACTCCCCCTTAATATTGCTGCCTTTTATAACAATATTCGGTGAGTCCTTACCTAAGCTTATTTTTAGGAATTATGCAAATACGCTTACTTTTAGATCAAGTTATTTGTTACAACTGTTTTATTATCTTCTTTTTCCTTTTATATATATTTTTAGCGGGTTATCACAACTTATTTCAAAGATGTTCAAGGTCAGTGATAAGACCGAAACCATTGAGCAAAAGGAACTTTACATTATAAGCAATGAAATTCTTAAAAGTTATAAGGAAGAAAATTTGATCTTGATAAAAGATGATTTTTTCCGGTTGGTGCAAATGAAAATAGGAAATGTTTATGTTCAAACAGAAATTCCTTTTATTCATCCGAATATGTCCACACAAGAAGCAATATCTTTGATATTAAAATCCAAAAATAAGGTTGGTTATGTTAAAAAAGAAGGTAAATATTGGGGGATCAGCTTAAACAGATTGCTTTTTGCAAATTCTGTTGAGGATGCGATTGAAGAGGTATATGTAGCGGCGAATCAAGATAAATTGGGTAAAACCTTATCTGAATTTTATAATAGTGATAGAGATATTATCCTTATTGTAAAGGATAATGAGATTATAAATGGGATGACAAAAGAATATTTGGCTAAATATTTTTTTGAACAAATGAAATAAAAAATGTTTTAAAATAGTAAAACTAATATGAAAAAGTTAATATTATTTTTTAGTTTTATTGGATTTATATGTGGAAGTTATGCCATTACTCTTGATGAGTATATTAATGTTGCGCTGAAAAATTCGAATCAATATAAAAGTGCAAAATTGCAATTTGAGATAAAAAAGATTGCCTACAAAGTTTCAAAAAGTCAATTTTTTCCCAAGATCGCCATGTCTTTAAGGATGCCTGATTATTCGTGGAATAATAATTATATGAACTATCCCGGATTATCTAAACGCATTTCTTTAATAACAGAAAGGAGAAATATAAATGGTATTTTGTCATTAAGTCAGAACCTACCATTTTCAGGAAAATTAACATTGAGCCACTCAACAAACAAATATTCAACCGATTCTAATATCTATGCAAGTGTTGATGAATATGATAATTTGACTTCTTTTTCTTTTAGTTTGCCCATACTTCAATATGATCCTCAAAAAAGAGACTATGAAAGTAAACGATCTGAATTTGAGATTGCGAAGAATAACTTCGAGCGAATAAAAAAGACCGTAAAAAAACAGGCAATGTCGTATTTCATACAGGCACAATTATATTTAAAACAATTGGAAATTGCAAAGCAAGATCTGAATATCAGTAAAATGTTAAAAGAAATTACGAATGAAAAATATAAAAATGGGCTTTCTTCGGATCTCGATATTATGGATAATACTATTCAAATAAATCAAAAGATGATTAATTCACAAAATATTAAAAATAAATATGATGAATTAATAGACACAATGAAAAACTATGCTAATATCTCGGGCACACTTGAAATCACGGGAGAAAGGGTGAAATTATTTAAGGAGCAATTACCGGATATGAATAAGCTTATCGAGTATATAATGACCTCTGACCCGGATATAAAAAATTATTATATTCAAAAAGATGATCTTGCATACCAGATGAAATATGATAAATTTAGACAGTATTTTACAGCGTCTGCAAATCTTGGGTATTCGTTGGATGGCAGAGGTGAAACATTATCAGAGAGTTTTGCCAATTATAAAAAATCCGGCTGGTACGCTTATTTTTTAATAAGTGTCCCAATCTTCGATATGTCATATGAGAAAAACCAGTACAATATGAACAAAAAGAATTTGGAGAGTATTCGCCTGAGCATCCTCGATATTAAAAGTAATATTTCACAAACAATAAAAAATTTATACAATGAAAATGCAAATTATTTAAAAACATTGAAGTTATTGGAACTTCAAGTTGAGCAAAGCAAAAAATTATTGGATTTAAGTCAATTAAGATATAAGAATGGGCTCGATAGTTTAGAAACAGTGGAAAAATACCAATTACAATACCAAAATGCGGAATTTAACTATGAGAACACTATCTATCAATTAAATAAAAATTTTCTTGATATTTTATATTATACACAATAGGGGGATTTGATGATCA
>CAYVPX010000111.1:3602-6355 GCA_964453935.1 uncultured bacterium
AGTTTGGTCCAATTTACTCTTGTCCCTCAGGAAAAGAAATTTATGCCTGCTTATATGAACAAAATTATTCAATCAAAGGGAAATATCTCACCTGAAAAAGCGGATAAGATCATGAGTATGGCAAATAAAAATCTTGCAATTCAGCCCCTTTTTTCATGGTTAAGTATATTGATTGCGTTTGCTCTGATCACATTATTTCTTTACATTTATCTTTATTTTTTCAATTTAAACCTAACATTTAAAAAATTGTGGGCAATTGTTATTGTTGCATATTTCCCGCAGATCTATGGTACCATTATAAGTTTATGGTATCATTACATTACTAAATTTAAGTTTATTCAAAGTTTACAGGATTTTAAAAGAATGTCCCTGGGTTTTCAATTAATATTAAAAAATAATACCGGATTCTTGGCAAACTTTCTTTCCGTAAACAATTTCTCTACTCTATGGGCACTTTTTGTGACAATTGTAGGTATTTCGATTTTTTCAAATAAAAAAATATCGAATATCTCGTTAATAATTTTGACCCCTTGGCTTATTGTAAGCGTACTATTTGCTTTGTTAATGGGTATTCAGGGATGAAAAAGAAAAAAACACTTGTCATAATAATTATTATCATTGTTATTTTCCTTATTATTGCCGCTTTGGCAAATAAAGGAAAAGGCAAAATGGAAAAGGTAAAGGTTGTGAAAATTGAAAATGCCCAGATCACCGGTTATGTGTATACCAATGGTGTATTGAGATATGAAAATGTTGAAAATATCGGGCTTGGTCTGGATGGTTATTTAGACCGTATTTTTGTAATAAGAGGTGAGAAATTTAAAAAGGGACAGGAACTTTTTCAGATCACGAATTCAGGAACATTGAGCTCATTGTATTTTGATTTTATCGAGAAAAAACTTAATTTAGAAAGTGTCAAGAACGAGTATAAAACGGATAAAATACTCTATTCCAAAGGGGGACTTTCAAAAAAACAAATAGATGATGCTTATATAGCATTGAAACGAGCAGATATAGCATATAAGAATCATAAATACTGGAAATATGAGAGGTTAGGTTTCGTTTATAATAAAGCAAAAAATAGCTTTGGGCTGTATGCAAATAAGAATGGGATAATACTTAATTATTTTTATAATGAAGGGGATGTCATTGATTCCGCAAAACCCATTATCACGATTACAAAAGGTAGAGAACTTATCGCAGAATTTAATGTTAACATTCTTGATTCACAAAAGGTAAAAATTGGAAATATGGTAAATATTACATCGGATGTATTGCCAAAATTAAAGGTATCGGGCGAGATCACATCCATTTCGTTAAACCCGGAGAAATATGGTGAAACGAAGATCATTAAAGTTTATGCTCGGCTCGTTCTTCATAATAAACTTCCCAATGACATTCCTATAGACGGAAAGATAATTTATACTAAAAAGAACGGGATCATAAAGGTTCCTGTAGAATCATTAAGAGAAAATTATAATATATTTAGAGGGAAGAAACATGGAAAAGAAAATTTAAATAAGAAGGATTATTTCCCTTATTTTGTTTATACTGTGAGAAAGAAGGAAAATTCTACGGGTATTATTGAAAAAAAACTTATTAAAATAGGTATTCAAAATGATTTTTTTGTTGAGGTTAGCACAGGTATATCCAAAGGTGATCTTGTGGTTAATTTCTCCGATAAACCCCTATATAGTGGTGAAGAGGTAAAATATGAACTTAATAGAGTTAAAATCAATTTCTAAGATTTATAAAATGGGAACGATTGATGTCCCTGCATTAAAAAAAATTGATCTAAAGATCGAAAGAGGTGATTATATTGCTGTTATGGGTCCTTCCGGTTCCGGCAAATCAACCCTTATGAATATAATTGGTTGTCTTGATATTCCTACAACGGGCAAATACCTTCTTAACGGGAGAAATGTTGCAAATCTGAATGATAGTGAATTGGCAGAGATCAGAAATCAAGAAATTGGTTTTGTGTTTCAAACTTTCAATTTATTGCCGCGGTTAAATGCTCAAAAAAATGTTGAACTTCCGCTTATTTATGGGGGGAAAACCAAAAAAGAAAGAAAAGAGATTGCAATAGAACTTTTGAAAAAAGTTGGCATTGAAAATAGAGCTAATCATCTCCCCGGAGAACTATCTGGCGGACAGAGACAAAAAGTAGCAATTGCCCGAGCTCTGGCAAATAATCCTGATATTATCCTTGCTGATGAGCCGACCGGTAATCTTGATACAAAATCCGGGAGCGAGATCATGAGCATATTTGATAAATTGAATAAAGAAGGCACAACAATTCTTTTAGTAACACATGAGACATTTATCGGTGAACATGCCAATAGTATCATACATATATTAGATGGGGAGATTGAAAAACATACCATCGTTTCAAAATGAATTTTTTCTTTCAAGAAATAGAGCAAACATTTTTAACATTAAGAGAGAACAAAACACGGAGTTTTCTAACTATAATAGGTATAATTGTTGGCGTTGCTGCTATTATCGGTATTGTTTCTATTGGTCAAGCAGGTAAAAATTCCATAAAAAATGATCTTGAAAGTTTCGGCAAGAACATTGCAGCAATATGGCCTGAATGGGGTGAAAATTCATTTTATATTCCATTGAATAAATATGACCTTCAATTTATTCGTCATTTAAAATATATAAAAAAAGCATCACCTGTTATTAATTTTAACGGAAATGTTCAATTTAAAGATTATACCTCAATGTATCCGCTTAACGGTGTTGAT
>CAYVPX010000112.1:0-6320 GCA_964453935.1 uncultured bacterium
GCAGGCATTGTCAATTGTAATAGTATTTTACCACTTTAAATTTTAAATTCAAGTAATTTTTTGTTTTCTGTATCATCAATCCTTAAGTTTTCTATAATCTTTTTCATCATTTTCCCTTATAAATATCTTGCTTTTCACAGATCTTTATCGCCTGTATAATTATTTAAAGCGTCAATCTGGCATCACGCACCAACTCAAGCAATTATATATTTTGTTTTGTTTTAATAATATCCCCTACTCTATATTTTTTTTTATTGATCACTGCGTAGGAAAAAAGGATGCGAGTCACCTTTAAATTTTTGTATTTGTCTTTGGGATAAAGTTTGATCTCTTTCATTTCGTCCTTTATCAATATGAAATCATTCTGTATGGAAACAAGTGTATATTCTGAATAACAAGGTATGAGCTTAAAAGCAAAGAAGGTTAAGGTATAGAGCAATACTATAAGTAAAAAGAAACTATTGATCTTCTTCATAATTCAAGAGGAAATATTTAATCCCTTCGAGGAATTTGGATTTCAGTATGGACTTCTCTTTCAATTTTTTCAGTCGATACATGAGTGCAACATTCTCAATGGTCAATTCAGCAAGCAATTTTTTATCATTTGAAAAGGTTTGTTCCATATTAGCAATATATTTTATTATAATAAGGTCTCTCTTATCGTATTTACCATAGTTCAAAAGGTGTGATAACACATCGTCCTCATTAATTTTTTTCCCACGCCTTAATTTATCAGAGAGTAAAGCGTTCTTAATAATATAATTGATCATTTGGGGATTGCCCTTACTTAAAATAAAGATCAGTTTGAACGCATTTTCGTTGAGAAATTGATGAGGTGTTATCTTGATCTTATTAAGTTTTTTTGTGAGGTATTGTCGGTATTCAGTGTAATTAAAGTTAGTACAAACGTAAGCATCGGAGAATACACTCATAAAATTCAGATTCTCTCTGTAGGGTACTCTGATATAATAATGTTCATAATATTCTTGAGGAATTGAAAATATCCAGGAGCTTTTTGAGAACTCCATTAATTCCTTTATGCTCGTGAGAAACAACCCCAATCTATTCTGTGCACCTTCTTTCCCATAGGGATCAAGCATGAATTTATCATAATCGTCAACTAAGATATAAATCCTTCGCGGGGTTTTTCTTAATATCTCCGCAATAACATTTTTTACGGTATAATTGTTGAACATCAGGTCTATATTCTTGCTATGTTCCAGTTCCTTTTTTAAAAAATCTTTGTATAATGATATCAATCGTGAATTATCTATTTTTTTTCTTGGTTCATAATAAACAAGATCCTTTAAAAATTCTTTCAGCGATTCCGTGGCAAAAAATGATTGTTTGACATCATCGTATTTTTTATCATGCACGCTTGATATTTTAACCTTCAAAAAGATCTTTGAAAGTAATTTTCTGTAAAAAACATCCTCATTAAGCATAACCTCGTTAACTCTAATGACCAGCCCCAATTTCTTTTGTTCAATATATTTCTGCAAATAGTTCAAAAGCGAGGTTTTTCCTGTTCCCGCATTTCCTGCAAGAGCAAAATTATCTCCCAAAAGAAGTTTGAGTTTCATTTTCCTTAATTTATCATTATCATAAATAAGGTCACGAAAATCATCTTCCATTGGTGTGATAGGAAAGATTGAGAGATATTTTGTTAATGTTTTTTTATCCATTATAGTTCAGCACGCTTCCATAAATTATTGGAAAGTTCCATGCCTTTTTTTATAAGTTCATTTTGGTCAACATTAACGATACTCCCCTTTTCCACCACAATTTTTCCATTGATAATAGAATATTCCACTTCATGACGTCTTCCCGAGAAGATCAATGCAGCAACAGGATCACTTTGAGCACCAATATAAGAAATGTCATTTAGGTTCCATATGGTAATATCAGCTGCTTTCCCTTCTTCAATTGAACCAATGGTATCATCCCAATGAAGTATGCTTGCACCACCCATTGTAGCCATTTTAAACACATCCATTGTCTTCATAGCAGATGCACCGTATTTTACACGCGCTAATAGAAGCGCCTGCCTCATCTCACCAAGATAATCGGATGTATCGTTTGAAGCCGAACCGTCAACAGCAATAGAAACCTTAATATTTTTTTCAAGCATTTCAGGGATTCTGGCAATACCAGAACCTAACCGCATATTTGATGACGGACAATGTGAAACACCCACACCGTTTTTCGCCATATCTTCCAGATCATTATCATTCAAATGGATACAATGAGCATACCACGCTCTGTCATTGACCCAGCCGACTTCCTTCATATAATCATAGGGCCTTTTCCCGAATTTTTCTATACAGAAATCTTCCTCATCTTTTGTTTCGGCAACATGAGTATGGATTAAAAGATTGTTCTTCTCTGCATAATCTGCCGTCTCTTTCATTAATTCACTTGTTACGGAAAATGGAGAGCACGGAGCAAGGGCGATCCTGGTCATTGCATACCTTGATGTGTCATGAAATTTATTGACAATATCCTCCGTATTTTGCATTATATCATCTTCTGTTTGCACTACAGAATCAGGAGGAAGACCACCATCCTTCTCAGATAAGGACATTGAGCCCCTTGTAGGATAGAAACGCATACCAAGTTTTTTCGCAGCCTCTATCTCTGCTTCGATCCAGCCCTTTTTTGCCACACTATTATAAAGATAAAGGTGGTCGGTAGAGGTTGTAACACCGGTGAGCATCATCTCCGCAATTGCAGTTAATCCGCTATAATAGATATCTTCGTATTCCAAAAATTGCCAAATCTTGTAATGAACCTTTAGCCAATCAAAAAGTTCGGCATTCTGTGCCTTAGGCAAATTTCTCGTGAAGGTTTGATAAAAATGGTGATGTGTATTTATAAACCCCGGTAGGACAACACGATCTTCTCCGTTAATAACATTATCCGCATCATATGTTAAATGCTTGCCAATCTCTTTAATTATATTGTCTTCAATATAAATATCAATGTCTTTTAATCTACCATTTGTTATTGTTTCCAATGTTGAAATGTTCTTAATGAGTATACTCATTCTTTCTCCTCTAACAATTTCAGAACAAATTCGGGATACATGGGAAATTTATGCGCTCTAACACCTATGGCATTGTACAATGCATTTGCGATTACAGGAATAGGACCGTTTATTCCGATCTCGGATACTGATTTCGCCCCATAAGGTCCCGTGGGCTCATAACTTGGGAATAATTTAACCCTGAGTTCCGGAATATCCTCAATATTAAATATCTTGTAATCCTGGAATGTTCCGTTCATCATCTTACCCTTTTCATTGAAAATAAATCTTTCTGTCAAGGCATAGGAAAGTCCATTCACAATAGCACCTTCAACCTGACCTTCAGCTAATTTGGGATTGATTGCCGTGCCGCAGTCAACACCGCAGACATACTTTAATACCTTAATCTTACCTGTCCAGGTATCGACTTCAATTTCAGTGAATACTGCCATAAATGGCGGAGGCGAAACCTGAGAGATATGCGAACCTATTGCACCAATCTGGAATTGATTGTTCACATATAGGGCATATTTTGCAATTTCACCATAGGTTTTCTCTTCACCCGATTTTTTACTTTTTGCAATACCCTTTGAAACTTCAATATCTTCTTCATCTGTTTCAAGCATTTCGGCAGCGACCTTTATGATCTGTTTTTTTACCTTTTCCGCTGCATTTTTTACAGCACCACCAGAAATATATGTAGTGGAAGAGGCATATGCTCCTACATCAAAAGGTGTCATATCAGTATCTGATGAATATACAATTATATTATCTGTGGTGGTTTCTAATGTCTCTGCTGCGATTTGGGATAGAACCGTATCTGAACCAGTTCCCAGGTCTGTTGCACCTATCTGTAAATTGAAAGAACCGTCATCATTGATCTTAATAAAAGCAGACGCCATATCAACAAGTGGTATCCCGGAACCTTGCATAAAGATACCCATTCCCTTTCCTCTTCTAAATCTACCGGTTTTTTCCGTATGGGGTTTTCTGTTTTCCCAATTAATCTCTTTTGCGCCCCAATCAATGGCTTCATCCAATGCAATTGATTTTATATAGGTTTCCGCTCCCTCTTTTCCTTCTCCCAATGCCTTAAATATGGGTGAGGTTTCATCCTTTTGAATATGGTTCATCTTTCTGATCTCAACAGGATCCTTCCCTACTTTCTCTGCAAGAATGTCCAATGCCTGTTCCAATGCAGCATAACCCTGCGTAGCACCATATCCTCTGTAAGCTCCTGCAACAGGAAGATTGGTATAAACGGTTTTACCGTTGAATCTGACATTCTCTGCTTTATAAAGTGGAAGACATTTACTTCCCGAATTGAACATAACGGTCAAAGCATGTGAACCATAAGCGCCGGTATTTGAAATTACATCCATATTAATGGTATGTATCTTTCCCGTTTTGTCGGCACCGAGTTTTACGTCAACATACATGGGATGTCTTGTTCTTGAAATGAACTCTTCTTCCCTTGTAAGCTCGATTTTTACCGGTTTCCCTGTTAATAAGGTTACCTTACCCGCATAATATTCCAGATAAACTTCCTGTTTTGTACCGAATGCTCCTCCAATACGAGGCTTAATTACCCTGATGTTCTTTTCCGGTGTCTCCAATACCATAGCACAGATCCTTCTTACATGAAACGGCACCTGCGTAGATGTCCTAATGACAAGTCGGCCTTTTTCATCAAGATATGTAATACAAATATGGGGTTCAATGGGTGTATGCTGGCTGTAATGCGTATCAACAGAGTAATCTACCCTTACCTCAGCTTCTTCAAGACCCTTTTTTACATCACCCACATTGACTTCAACAGCCCCTGCCAAATTTTTATCTCTATCAAAAATGCCGAAGGAATCCTCTTCATCATGTATAACCGGAGCACCTTCTTTCATTGAATCGTGTAAATTCAAAACAGCAGGCAGCTCTTCGTACTCAACTTTGATCTTACTAAGCGCTTTATTTGCTACTTCCTTTGATATTGCAGCAACAAACGCCACATTATCACCTACAAATCTGACCTTTTTATCAAACATATAGGTATCATATGGTGAAGGTTCCGGGTATCCCTGACCAGCTGTTGTATGGGGAATATGAGAAGTATTGAAATAGTGAATTATGGCTTCAACGCCTGGTATCTTTTCCGCTTCCGATGTATCAATGCTTTTTATAATACCATGAGGAATTGGACTTCTTAAGAATTTTCCGAATAAAAGCCCTTCAAAATTCTGGTCATCGACAAATAGCGCTTTTCCCGTTGCAAGAGAGATACCGTCAACCTTTTTAACTGACTTATTAACTTCTTTAAACATCTTTCCCTCCCAATTTCTTTGCGGATTCTATGACGGCTTTCTCTATTTTCACATAACCCGTACATCTGCACAGATTCCCTGACAGTCCGTCCTTTATCTCGTCCAAAGTTGGTGCAGGATTCTTATCAAGCAATGCCTTCGTGGCAAGGACCATTCCGGGTGTACAGAAACCGCATTGTACGGCACCTTCTTCGACAAATGTTTTTTGAATAACATGAGGTTTTTGATTATCGCCCAATCCTTCAATGGTGGTAATGGAATGTCCATCTATTTGTCCAGTATAGAGCATACAGGAATTAACTATCTTCCCGTCAAAAATAATGGCACATGCACCGCAGTCACCTGTTTCACACCCTCTTTTTACGCCTTTAAGTCCGATCCTTCTTAAAAAATCAAGAACCTTTTCGCCTGCTTCCGTTTCAAAGGTCTTATCTTTCCCGTTGAGGTTAAAATTAATTTTCATCTTTCCACTCCTTGTACTCGTTATATTGGGCTTTAATAATTTTCCGCTTATAATCGGAAGATCCTCTGAGGTCATCCATAATATGTGTATTTTTTATCTCTTCCTCAATATGCTGAAATGAAATATCTTCCTTTGAAACCATTGAAAACGGCCTAACGGTTGAAGCACCGATAACAATCTTATTGTTACCTTCCACCTTACCTCCCAAAAAAATTGAAGTTGGAATATCAGATTCGGTTCTTGCAAATCTGTTGTAAAATACTTTCTCATTTTTATACTTACCGGATAAGATAATCTCTTTTAAAAGCATTTTTTTATACTTTGCACGGTCATTGAGAAAATCTTCTATCTTTACCTCAATTTCATCATCTAAATCTTTTAGAAATAGCAATTTTGCTTCTAAATAAAGTAAGATCGGCGTTGTATCATTCCAATAATAACCACCCATTATATTACCGCCAATAGTGGCTATATTTCTAACCGTGATGGGTCCGCATTTTGAAAAAGATTTTGCAAG
>CAYVPX010000113.1:0-6292 GCA_964453935.1 uncultured bacterium
AATCATAAATTGCATCCACTATGGAAGAATAACCAGTACACCTGCACAAATTCCCTGCCAATGCTTTTTTTATTTCACTTACCGTGGGTTTTGGGTTCTTTTTAAGAAATTCTGTTGTTGTAATGGTAACTCCAGATGTACAAAATCCGCATTGAAAGGAATTATGTTCCAAAAATGATTTTTGCAGATCCGTCATGCCATCCTTTTGTAACCCCTCAAAGGTAACAATCTCCTGACCGTCAATCTCAATAGCAAAGATAATGCATGATCTTACGCTTTTACCGTTCAATAAAACCGAACATGCACCACATTCTCCCCTTCCACAGCTTCTTTTGGGAGATTTCAATCCCATTTTATCCCTTAAAAAATCAATAAGTAGGATACCGCTATCAACAGTAACGGAAACATTTTCTCCGTTCAATTTGAAGTTTATTTCTTTTTTCATATTGAGCTCCTACAAAAGGTCCGTTCCATAGGATGGTTCGCCGTTTTTCATTCTGGATAAAGATGCCTTTAAAGACCTTTCCAAAAGGACAATGCACATTTTTTCTCTATACTCTTTGCTTGATCTGATATCACTGATGGGGGAAACACTTTTTAGAATAATATCTTTCAATTCCTGAGTTAATTCACCGCTGAATTCTTTACCTTTTAAGAGATTTTCCGCTTCCTTTACCCTAAAAGGTTTTGGTCCCACTGCACAATAAGATATTTTATAGTTAAGTTCCTCAGTAACAAGTGTGGCAACACCAACCTGCGCAAGGTCCTCTCCTCTATACCTTCCCATTTTTATATAGGAACCACCGAATTTCTTTTCCATTACCGGAATTTCTATATGCATTACCATTTCATTTTCCAGTAAAGATGTTTTTCTCGGTCTTGTAAAGAAATCCTCAATGGGAATTTCCCTTTTTCCCTGAGTACTTATTGTAACTACCACAGCTTCCCGATTTAAAAGAGCCGGGGCAGAGTCAGCGGAAGGCACAGCACTGCAGATATTTCCCACAATTGTAGCTCTATTCCTGATTCCCATTGATGCAACTGTTCTTGAACTCTCCCAGATAATGGGAAATTTCTCTTTCATCATTGAAGAATCAATTATTTGCGAAAATGTTACACCTGCACCGATGATCAAATTTCCTTCCTTTATTTGCAGAATATCCAAACCCTCTATATTTTTCAGATCAATGACAATATGAGCATTGACCAAATCTTCGGTTAACATTAAATTCAGATCTGTTCCGCCCAATAGCAATTTTGCAGATG
Organism: uncultured bacterium; assembly: GCA_964453935.1. Lineage (GTDB taxonomy): Bacteria > AUK180 > AUK180 > AUK180 > AUK180 > AUK180. Next base: position 1,267 of record CAYVPX010000113.1, read on the forward strand.
CCCTATACTTATCTAAAAGCTGAATCACTTCTCCAATAGTTTTGGGTCTTTTGTAGTCAAAAGTACTCATTGAGTTAACTCCTTTTATTATTTATTCTTCAGGTGTTGTCCAGGCAACTATTCTTGTCCAGGCAGATTCCATCTCGATACCTTTAACATTAAAAGCACCGATATAAGCGCGTTTATTACTTAATTTATCAATATCTCCACCCAGGTTCTCTGCATGAACGATCTTTTTGGGGAATAATTTAATATGCATGATTTGATAATATGTTTCAAGCGGGAACATCTCTTCCCATTTTTTACCGTATGTTTCAAATAATTTTTTCTCTGCTTCTTTAAAAAGTTTTGGATGCCAATCTCTCAATATAGTGTTCATCGGATGATCTGCACTACCACAATCAACTCCGATCCATTTAATTCCCATATCAATTATCCAATCGGCAAAGTCAGGACTTGGTCCGGGATGTTTTACCATATATCTTACTTCATCGGATTCGGGAGCATCCCATTCATATTTATGATAACCGGTATTGATAATGAGAATATCACCTTTTTTTATTTCAACTTTTTTCATGAGCATTTCAGGAGTATAGAGATCATAATCCCCTACCTCATCGGAAATATCAACAACAACGCCGGGTCCTACCCATTCATTCAGAGGAACTGTCCCAATTGGTCTGCCTGAACTATGGAAATGGATCTCACCGTCCATATGTGTTCCTACATGATTGCTTGATGTAATGATCTGCCCATTTGCACCTTGCCCCATATGAGCTCCGGCTATTCTTTTAAAATACTGAAGTCCCAACGGCATATAACTTGGCCATGGAGGTGTATGTATGCTCAATGGCTGTGTAAGGTCATACATCTTTGCTTTGTTCATAAAATCAATGAATTCTTGATTTGTCATATAATCCTCCTATTTAACTATATTTTTCGGCAAATTTCACTACCGCTTTTTTAAATACTTCAACGGGTGCATCAACAAGGCCTGCACCAACTTGGCCAATTCCCGGATCCTTATGTGCAATACCCGTATCAATGAAAGGCAGAACATTTTTTTCCAGAACCTTTCTTATGTCAATTCCAGTGGGAGTACCTCTGAAATTTAAATAAGGCACTTGATAAACATTGTTCTCACCAACGGTAACCTCATACATTGAAAGTGTTCTATTTAAGCCGTCTTGTGGTGTTCCGCCAACAAATTGAACAATAGCAGGTGATGCGCCAATGGCAAATCCGCCCAAGCCCGATGTTTCCATGATGGCACTATCTCCGATATCCGGGTTTGCATCTTCTTTTGTGAAACCGGGGAAATAAAGTGCTTCCGGTGGTACTGTTGCAGGGGTTGTGAACCATTCATCACCGAGTCCCGAGACCTGAATACCAAAATCCGTTCCATTCCTTGCCATTACAACCACCATTGTGCTTCCTTCAATATCCCTTGCAGGGTCCAAACTTGCCTTTGCAGCAGGCATGGAAAGGTTTAAAAATGTATGATCATTGCTGTCAAGGAACTTCAGGACCGCTTCCGCTACACTTGGTTCGCTGGTTGTTACCATTGCAGGTGCTAATATCCTTATTAAAAGCGATGTACCACCTTTATTTCTATTATGTAATTCATCCCCCATATGCAATGCCTGGGCAATGAGATTTTTAAGATCAACTTTTCCTACCTTTTTAATTGCTTTATCCATTGCAGGATACATAGTGTCTTCCATCCATTTCAAGTGTTCAATGACCTTAGGTCCGTATGCGCCCATTCTGAGAACCTTTCCTAACCCTTCATTCATAGTGGCATAGGCAAAATTCCCGAATTCTTCATTTTTGATTATATATACAGGCATGGAAGGTGAAACGATACCCGCCATTGGACCCACCATATTATGATGATGACATGGGGAATATTCGATCTCCCCCGATGCTGCCAGTTTTTTTGCATCTTCTTCATTTTCAGCCAAACCTTCATAGATCAAAGCACCGATAACAGCCCCTCTTTGAGGTCCGCACATACGATCCCAATTGATCGGGGGACCGGCATGAAGTATCATGTTCTTCTTCATTCCCGGAACAATGTTTATTGCCTTATCCAGACCAATGAGCATGGGGCGGGCTGCTAGTAATTTCTTCAGTGCTTCCTTGTTCGCTTTATCAATATCAATCATACTTTCCTCCTATCTTCCAAGCAATTTATTCAAGGCATCAAGTGTTTTATCATCAGTGACAGCAGGCGGACGCCAATCCACTTGAACGACCTTTACATTTTCATTTTTTAAACTGTCTTTGAATGATTCAAGCCCAATATTTATGACTTGAAGTTCGCTTTTGAAAAGTTCATTTATCTTATTCATTTATTGCCTCCTTGATTATACAACTTTATTTAATTTTTCAATAATTTTTGATGCAAAAAGTGAAGCATAAGCATTGGATTTAAAAATAATAGCTCCTTCTGAAATTAATGTTTCATCAACCTCTTTGAGCTTCTGCGGATCCTTTTCGGTTCCTGTTATGGTTATAATAATACTCAAATAACGGCCATCTTTTTCGGCAATTTCCTTCGCTTCTCGGATAACAGGTGCCAATTCTTCATGGGGGATCATGGTTGAGCCATAGCCCAAAACCACATCAAGAAGTATGACAGCAACCTCAGGATCTTTTGCTTCTTCAATTATTTTTTTATTGCGTAAACTGTAATCGATCATGGGATGAGGTCGGCCGACGGTGAACTCATCTTCACCGAGATCGATAAAAGAATTCTCCTGACTTTTCCAGGAATCCTTCAATTTAAAATCGGGATTTATAGGTGAATTGCCATATACTTCACCGATGATCTTTCTCGATATGAGCATTGCCTCATCGCACAGCGTGCCTCCGGTGAATAATCCACGAATATATTTTTGTTTATCATTCATTTTCTCAATTTCTTTTTTAACTTTTTCTTCAATATTTTCATCTCTTTTTTGTAATGATATTTTGAACTCATCAAGTGGCTTTCCTTGAGAAAATGCACATGAAATGAGTGCAGCTTCCTCTAAGGTTTCAGCAGGGATTATTTTGCTGTTCTCGAACTTTTCAATGTTTCCTCCGAGGAAAATCCCCACTGTGGGTTTTGTTACATTTTCAGCAATAAATAAAACGATCTTTTCTAAAACATCATCACTGGGCGGCTTTGAAACAAGTGTGATCACTTTGGTTTCCGGATCATTATTCAATGCCTTTATTCCTTCGATCATCATTATCCCGCCAATGGCGGATTTAACATCCCTACCGCCGGTACCAATTCCCTGGGATATTCCGCATCCGTTATTTGAAATAATGGAGCTTACCTCCTGAAGACCTGTTCCCGATGCTGCAACAATACCTATGTCCCCCTTATTCACAACATTTGCAAATCCCAAAGGAACGCCGTTTATTATTGCTGTTCCACAATCCGGACCCATTACGAGCAATCCTTCTTTTTTTGCATATTCTTTTAGTTCTTTTTCTTTTTCTAGTGTAACATTATCTGAAAAGAGCATAACATGAAGTCCCTTTTTCAATGCCTTCATTGCCTCATCACCGGCATATTTACCTGCGACCGATATGATGACCATATTAGCATTGGGCATGAACTCCAGGGCACCGTCTATGCTTTTGGGGTGATACTCCCCTGCAGCAAGGGATCTATCTTTTTTTTCTTTCAATATTTCATCAATTCTTATCAATGCTTCATCCACTTTTTCTTTTGTCTCACATTTAACCGCTATTAGAAGATCCGAATCAATTGCATCCTTAAATTCATCTAAAAGCAAATGGGATGTTTCCAATATGGATTTGTTCTGATCATTTCCCATAACTATTGCCACATCGATCACACCTTCCATTTTGGTAACTTCTTTTGATACAAGCATCAATGAGACAGAATCGTAATATTCACCCTTTTTGATAATACCTTTTGTAATCATTTAATCCTCCAAATCCAATAATTTTTCTATTGTAATAATAAAGCCTGTTAATATATCTGCACCGGATGTTTCGCCAATGTCCAAATAATTATAGAATGCTTCATTTAACCTATCTCCATTTGACATTGCAATAATGAGATCTTTGAACTTCTCATAAAATCGTCCCAAATATGAATAGTAAAGAAATGTCCTTGATATGATGTTCGTAGAACCTATACTCTCATAAAGCGTTTTTTTTACACTTGAAGTTTTTACAATGCCAATGCTTTCAAATAGGGATAAAGCCAGAAGTGCCCCGTCTATTAGATCATCTCCCGTTGGTGTAAGCCCAATACCCATACCGCAAAGCTCTTTCCCGTTGGTAAAATTACTTCTAATAAGTTCGTCCATTCCTTTTTTTAAGCCATTCATCAAAGCGTATTGAAATCCGTCTTTAAAGTTCTTCTCACGGGAAGCACCCAGCAAAAATACTGCACTTAGAGGATGTGCTTTTTCCTTTAACAGGTCTTTGGCATATTGCAAACTCTTTTTAAATGTCACAATGGAAAAATTATCAAATACAATTTTATCATCATAGAGTACAATATCATTCAATGGGATCATTTCATCATCAAAGATAATATGCTCTTTTGTTATACTTATATTGTCAAAATCCAAACCGTTAATATGATCAACCACTATATTATTGGGACCATTGCCTATTTGTTTTGTAACAACAGAAATGAGTAAATTCCTTTCATCTACGAGATTTATCACATTATTGAATCTTGAGTGGATTTTGAGATTCCCTTTTGCTGAAAAAGCATAATTTCCAAGTGAAATGATTTTACAACTTGTTTTTAATCTCATTTTAAGGGTAATTATAACACAAATAGCTATTCTTTTCAAACAGTAATTGCCTGAATTCCCCCTTTTTTTCATCTCATCATGTCCCAATTGAGCAATGTCGCAATTGCGACATATTGACTTTGAGCAAGAATTGTTTATCAAAATTGATCGACAAGGTTAAGAAAAACTAATTTAAATCGGAAGTTCCACCTCAAAAAGTATACAAATTTGATAGAAAATAACGAATAAAC
>CAYVPX010000114.1:0-2954 GCA_964453935.1 uncultured bacterium
TAAGAAAAGTTGTGAAAGGTCATCACTTTCAGTAAAAGAAAATGTTTTATTAATAAGTTCTGTTTTTATTTTTTCATAATCAAAATTTTCGTCCGTGTATTCTTTTAAAACATTTTCCAACAATAATTGATGCTTACTCTCTTCATTTGCAATATAGTTGAGTTTATCCTTCAAAAGGAAATTCTTTGCCATTCCAGCCATCTTTTTATAGAGCTTTTGGGCTTCTATTTCTGATTTTATAGCTTTTAATAATTCATCTAATAATTCATTCATAATTCCCTCCAAAGAATTAATTGGGGTGACAAAAAGCCACCCCAAAGTTAAGAAGATCAATCTTCCATTTTCTTAAATTGATCCTTTGAAACTCCGCAAACGGGACATACCCAATCTTCCGGAATGTCCTCAAATTTTGTTCCCGGAGCTATACCGCCGTCAGGGTCGCCTTTCTCCGGATCATAAATAAATCCGCAAACTGTGCATACATATTTTTCCATCTTAACCTCCTTTGGTTTTTCTTTTCTGTAAGTAGGTGCAGTTGGCGGCTCTTTGCCACTTTTTACAGCATGATAGTAAGCGTAGGTCATGGGTTCATCATTTGTCAATTTCTTGGTATTCACTACCTCACCTAAGAACAGGGTGTGTGTGCCGGCATCCAACTCTCCAATTACTTTTGCTTCAATTACAGCAACAGCACTCTCTTTAACACATGGAATTCCCAGTTTACCGTCAATACATTCTATTCCTTCCAATTTATCAATATCCTTTCCTGATCTAAATCCGAACCTTCCTATTAAACTAAGGGGTGCAGAAATTGAAAGAACAGAGACAGCAAATTTTTTAGTTTTTTCAATAAATTCGTGAGTGAGATTTTTCTTATTAATGCTTATAGCAATAGTCGGGGGTTCAGAGGTGATCTGAAATACCGTATTGGCGGTCTGTCCGTTAAATTTTTCGCCGTCGGTTGAGGTAATAATAAAAAGTCCGTAGCTTAAATTGTAAAGAGCTGATAGATCCATTATTTATTGCTCCAAAGATTATGAACGGTACAGTATTCTCTTACCTTCACCACATCTTCTTTTTTTACAGGGAAATTGTTCTCAGGCGCATCACCGGGTTCCAAGAATCTTAAACAGAAACTATTCTTTTTAATGACCTGGATCCAGGAAATATAATGTTCATCAGCCATTGGGTGGGGAACACTACCTACTTTTACTTTAACACCGCCTTCAACCTCTTCCACAACGGGAACATGTTTTTCAACAGCAGAGTCAGCAGTTTGCTCTTCCAATTTTTCCATGGGCTTTCCGCAGCATACCAATTCTCCTTTACCACCCTGCAGAACCATTACCAAGTTTCCGCAGATGTTGCATCTGTAAGCTTCTAATTTTTCAGCCATTTTTTCCTCCTTTTTTATAGCTTCTTGTGGCAGAACCACCAATCAAAACAATCATATTTCTGCATTCTTTCGTTTGCATCTTTTTCATTGCTTGCAGGACCTATTATTACTTCATCCTTTATTAATTCATTTTGGGGCCAATTTGCTGGCATAGCAACACCGTTATTATCGGATATCTGTAATGCCTTAGCCATTCTTAATATCTCGTCAAAATTCCTGCCAAGTTCCTGGGGATAGTAGAGTATTGCACGAATCTTTTCCTTTGGATCAACAAAGATGACCGCTCTTACTGTGTTGTTTCCCTTTCCGGGATGAATGAATCCCAATTTTTCCGAAACCTGACCTCTGTCATCTGCAATAACGGGAAATTTAATTTCAATGTCAAGATTTTCTTTGATCCATTGAATCCATTTGATATGGGAAAAGACCTGATCAATACTTAATCCGATCAATTCAAATCCCAGTTCTTTAAATTGGTCATATCTTTTCTGAAATGCAACGAATTCCGTTGTGCAAACCGGTGTAAAATCAGCAGGATGGCTGAATAAAATAAACCATTTCCCTGCAAAAGCATCCGGCAAGCTCATCTTGCCGTGTGTTGTTTGAACCTCTAATTTTGGGAATTTGTCTCCCAATAAAACCATTTGTTTCTCTTCCATAGTTTCCTCCTATTTTTTTGACTTATATCTTGTTTTCAAAACAAGTTCGTCCACCTCGCATTTTTCCGAGGTATTTAATAAATATAAAACCGCTTCTGCAACTTCCTGCGGTTTCAGCATCCAATCAGTACCGTAGGGATTGCCCTTTTGAAAATCCGTATCCACACTTGCGGGTAGTATGGGTGTAACCTTAACATTGTAATCCTTGGCTTCAAGTGCCATTGCTTTTGTAAAACCCAGCGCACCCCATTTTGAAGCATTGTAGCTCGGTCTTAATAAAAAAGCGGTTTTCCCCGCTTTACTGATAATTGGGATAATATATCCTGAGTTCTGTTCTTTCATTATCTTCAATGCTTCTCTTGAAGTAATGAAAAACCCTGTTAAATTGGTTTCAATATCCTTATTCCAATCTTCAAGTGTTGTTTCAGTTGTTTTAGCAAGGGTTGCTCTTCCTGCGTTGGGAATGCAAATGTCCAATTGTCCGTATTTATCCATTAACTCTTTGAACATTTCTATTTGCTTTTTCTCATCTCTTACATCACAAATGAAATAGCTACACTCACCCTTTGAATTTTTTATTTCATTGCAGGTACTCTTCAAAAGCTCTTCATTTCTTCCGCAAATGAATACCTTAATACCCGCGTTTGCAAGAGCAATTGCAATTGCCTTACCAATACCTCTGTTGCCCCCGGAAATGAGAGCTACTTTATCTTTTAATACCATTATTATTCCGATGCTACTGGCGGATTGTAAACCCTTTTTGCCAGTTCCATATCGATCATTAAAAGACCGTTTCCGTTTTTACCAACCAATTTTACTTTATCAAGCAACCCTTTCATATTGGATTCTTCTTCTACCTGTTCATCAACAAACCATTTTAAAAATGATTCCGTAGAATA
>CAYVPX010000114.1:3054-6284 GCA_964453935.1 uncultured bacterium
GGTAGATTTAGATCGTCCAAATAAGCAGCCATTGAAAGGTAATAATACGCAGAGAACATCTCGTATTTGATCTGGATGTTCAATTCCTCTAACATTTTTTTTGATAACATAGTTACCTCCTATTAATATAAAAAATTAATTTATTTCTCTTTATCTTTGTTCATTTTGGTAAGACAATCATTACAAATACCAAAGTATGTGATCTTTACCCAGTCCACTCTACCAACCTTAACATTTGTATTAATATTGAATTTTTTGTCAATATCAAAAACCCTGTGACATATCTGGCAAACAAAATGCGCATGGGTGGAAATATTACTATCCCAAATTGCCTGATTATCAATCTTTGTTACCAAACGGATTAAACCCTTTTCGGCAAAGATAGTTAAAGTATTATAAACACTTGCAAGATTCAGATTTATATATTTTTTCTTAACATTATTGTAAATATCTTTTGTGGAATAATGCCCAACATTTTTTAGTAAAAATGAAAGAATCAACGCTCTGTTATGTGTTATCTTAATTCTCTTTTCTTTAAGGATCTCAATCGCTCTGCCTTCCATATTATAAACATTCTAATCTTATAATCATTCTAATTATAGCACAAAATTTATTCCATGTCAAGTGTTTTTTTTATTTTGTTAATTTTAGAAAAAAACGTATAATATTTTAATGAAAGAATTAAAGATAAGCTTGCCTTATGAGAACATTTTAACACTCAATATTGTGAGTGCAAAATTTCTTTTTGATGAATTTATTCCAACCGCAAAAAAGAGCGGAACAAAATATAGTATTAGCGAACTTTTGCCTGAACACTTCTCGGGGAAGTTTTATTCCTATGAAAACCTTATGTTCTTTCAGAATTATTTTAATAATTATTTTTTTTCAAGGAAAAGGTATGATTTTGATGATGAAATTATAGTAATGAATTGGGTGAGATATATAATTTCTTATATATTGAAGGATAATTTTTTGAATTTTCATGGTTCTATTATAGAATTCAATGGGAAAGTTTACTTCTTTACAGGTGACAGCGGTAGCGGGAAAACCACAATATCATACTATTTTATGAAAAGAGGAGCCTTAATTTATTCGGACGAATTCTCATTATTAAATGAAGAAAATTCATCTTTTATCCCACGGCCTTTCTATTTTAGGAGTGGACTAATTAAGAATAAAAAGTGCAGAAATTCCAAGATACTTAACGGAAGATTTTTAAAGGTTGAAAATAAAAGAAGAATTGAGTTATTGCCAAAGCCTGAGAAAATATTTTTTCTTACAAAGGAAGGGCGGGATAAATATTACCTCTTTCTTGAAAGTATACATAAATTTGATTTTTTCAAAGATGATTATTATAGAAAATATTTAAAATATTTTGATATTTTTAACGATAAATTGGAAATATTGCATTGGAATAGATTAGAGGAGCTAAAGGATTTTGTGGACAAATTCTGAAATAAATTTTCTCATCCTTTCAAGTATGAATTTAAAAAATGAAAATAAATTAATCAAACAATTTGATGAGGATCACTTATTAAAACTCGTTGAATTTCATAAAACAGGCGGGATTATTCATTCAAATAATGAAAAGCTCCAATTCTTAACAGGTAAAATTTCGGAAAAGATAAAGGATATTTATATTAAAAATCTTTATAAAAACAGTGTATATCTTGAATTTTATGAGAAGATAAAAAGGGATTTTCCCATGCTTATTCCCTTAAAAGGTATCTATTTTTTGCAAAATATTTATAAAGAGGACCTAGGTATCCGTTATATGTCAGATATTGATATATTACTGAAAAACATAGATGCAATAGAATTTATTGATCATCTTGTGAGTAAGTATAACTTTATCAAGCCGGAGAAAAAAGAAGTTGAGAAATTTAGGAAATTACGATCACATATAAGGGTTTACGGTGAATATAAAAAGGTACCCATTGAGCTCGAAGTCCATTGGCAGCCCTTTGAAATTCCACTGCCTTTACAAGATGAAGATTATTCTGAACCCTTTTTAATGTCCACCATACATATTATTTTTCATTATTATATCTGGCGTCTCTATCATTTTACCGAATGGACATATCTGTATGAAAAGAAGCATGATGAAAACCGCTTGACGGAACTTGGATTTTCAAAGAATATTGAATATTTAAGATCATTGATGAAAAAATTTGATAATATTGAGGCATTTCCTTATCCCTATAATAAAATTATAAGAAAAATGGGTACATTAACAAAATTTCAGCGTTTTTATTTCTGGTTTTTCATTGAGAGAAGATTGAAAACCAACCCGAAATATTTTTTTAATTTCATAAGAAGGGAAATATTATGGTAAAACCCATTGAATTTATAAATGATAAGGTTTATATTATTGATCAATTGAAACTGCCTGAAAAATTTGAAAAGATCCAGATCAAGAATTATAAGGAAATGTTTAATGCCATAAAAAATATGATCATCCGGGGTGCACCCGCTATTGGAATTGCGGGGGCTTTCGGATGTTATCTTGCAGCAAAGGAGAACAGCCATAAGGATTTTATCTTAAAAGCATGCAAAGAGTTGAAAGGTGCAAGACCAACAGCAATAAACTTGAAATGGGCAATTGAACAATGTGAAAAAATTATTAAAGAAAATACTGGGGATCTTGAGAAATTACTTCTCAATAAAGCGATAGAAATTCATGAAGATGATATTGAAAGATGCAAAAAAATAGGAGAATTTGGTGAGAAGTTAATAAAAGATGGTTTCAATATTCTTACACATTGTAATGCGGGTTCACTCGCTACAGGAGACTATGGAACTGCGCTTTCGCCCATTTATTTTGCACATAAAAGCGGTAAGAAGATCCATGTTTTTGTCGATGAGACACGACCCTATTTACAGGGAGCGAGATTGACCGCATGGGAACTCTCGCAAGCGGGTATTGAAAATACGGTCATTGCTGATAATATGGCTGGGTTTGTCATGAAAAAATTCAAAATTGATATGGTGATAGTCGGTGCAGATAGAATAGTGAAAAATGGTGATGCAGCAAATAAAATAGGTTCATATTCTCTTGCCATATTGGCAAAATACCACAATATTCCCTTTTATATTGCAGCACCCTTATCTACATTTGATCTTTCATTAAAAAGCGGTGATGAGATACCCATTGAAGAAAGACCAGCCGATGAAATGCGGTATTTTAACGGTAAAAAGATCATAAACGACAGATCAAAGATATATAATCC
>CAYVPX010000115.1:0-6280 GCA_964453935.1 uncultured bacterium
CTTTCAAGGGCTTGTTTAAAAAATATTTCTGCAAATAGTAGGGTTCATAATACTGAATAATATGCCTATTGGGATCACGATCAATTATGGAATAATCAGGTGAAATAAAGGTCAGAAGCATATTATCATTTTTCAACACCTGAGCAATGAAAGGATCGTAGAAATATAACCGGTTTGTTCTAAATATGAGGATGCCGAATTCATTGGGTTTCCAGTTATCACCTTTCGTATTAAGGATCCCTTTTTCCGTGAATTTATATTTGCTCCTGCAATAAAATGCCCTTGTAGCGCCAACGACGGGATAATAACTATTATCTATAATAAATCCAAGAGCTTGGTCATTGTATATCATACCATAATGGGGCATATCCTTGGTAATTGCGAGCTCATCCGTAACCATGGTCTTTCTATAATTTCCTAAAACTACCCCGTTCCCCAAGGGAATACCCTTAAAGAATAAAAGCATTATTAGAAATATCCAAATATTTTTTGAAAGAGTTAATTCCCTTTTTTTCTCATTAATAATAAAATAAATAATAACAAAGGGTATCAATTCCCACTCAAATAAAACAAATAATGACAGTAACCCATATTCAAACCACTTCTTCTTCGGAATATTTAATGAAAAATATAGGATTACAAATACAATATACAATAACATATACGGTGCATATTGCAAATATGAGATAACAGATGGGATAAAATAACCCTTATGTATAAATAAAAAGATCAAGTTAATGGGAAGTAGGGAAAAGAAAACATAGTATTTATATCTTTTAAATATGAATACGGGTATAAGTAAACCCAAAAGCATTGGATTTAAATTAATGAGAATAAAAGAAAGAACCATTATAATGAACTTCCTTTTTTTAGGAAGAGACAAAAGAATAAAAAAAAGAATGTATGATATAAAATTAAGATTTTCTCTGCCAAAGAAAATAAATAATGGAATGAGCAAAGGGAAAAAGATAAATTCTTTTTTGTAGATCATTAAAATAAACAGAATAAGTATGAATATAAATGACCATATATCTATGTTCTTTATTAATCCTCTCATTGAAACGGATGAAAGGAAACCGAATTGAAACGGTGCTCCGATAATACCTTCCGTAATATGATATTTTGGATTGGTGAACCATTTTCCAATAACCATATTACCCACATGTCTGTCATCAGGTGTAGAGAAAGAAAAAAAGACAAAAATGGATATGATAAACAAGGCAATAAAAACTATTTTATTTAAGCTGGTAGATCTCATAATCAGTCGCTACATAAACATCTCCCTTTTCGTTAATATTTATTGTTTCAATCACCTTAGGAAGAAGCAAACTTTTATTTGTTCCATTAACATTGTTTAGAATATAGAGCCCGAGATTGGTGCCGATATATAAATTGTTCTTATAAGCAAGATCTATAAAATTTTTATTGAAAAAAGTATCTGTTGTTACAATTGGTTCGAATATTTGGGAAAAGACATTAAAATCAAAAATTGCACTTGGCGTTAAGAAGAAGATCTTATTGTCATCCTTTACCATTTTATCAACCCTGAAATCATTAACTATTTGAGTAGGATCAAAGGTCTTGAAAGATTTTGATAATGGTTCGAATTCATATAAAGCAGTTTGAGAAATGAAATAATAATTTCCTTGATATTCCAGAAAATCTGTGATCAGTTCATTATTAAAATAATCTTCCTTGGTGTAACTTTCAAAATAATCGGAAGCCCAATGATATATAGTTACACCTTTATCGGTTATCATTATCATATCGTGGTTATTTACCCAAACCCTTAAAATCTCATTTGAGAGCACGGAACTGTTTTCTGTATTAAAAGTATACCAACCCGTATTGGTCCTATCTAACTTATAATTTTGAAATTGAATATTATAGGCAGGATTTATTGTATGTATGGTAAGTCCATTATCCGTACCTATTATTAAAAAGTTCGCATTTGCAGAGACCGAGTTCACATTGTTTGAGCATAGTGTTTCATTTGCTGTAAAATAGCTCTTGATCGCGAATGTATTCTCATCTATTTCATAAAGTCCGCCTGATGTAAACAAATAATATTTTCCATTAATGTATTTCAATTGTGTGATCTCGTTTGTAAAAATGGATAGCTGCTTACCTAAATCGGTCTTAACTCCGTTCTTCACAATATAAAAAGAACCGCTCACAACAAAATATGAATTTTTACCCAAAGCAAAGAAAGTAATGGTACTATCGCTTTTTAAAAGAAGCTGCGGGGATAAAGGCGTGTTTTGAGATGTATTATTAGTAACAACATTGATTTTGCATCCTCCAAGAAATAAAAATATGAGAAAACTAAAAATTAAGATTGCCTTCAAATTTTTCAACTTCAACTCCTGATTCCTTCAAAAATTTTGCTGACAGTCCGTTTGGGTCCGGGTATCCTTCATTATAAACGATCTTGGTAATCCCTGCATTTATCAATAACTTTGCACAGATAATACAAGGATGATGAGTAACAAAACACACAGCGCCATCGGTTGCAATTCCGAACCTTGCTGCTTCCATTAAAGCATTTTGTTCCGCATGCAATCCTCTGCATATTTCAAGATGAGTTCCGCTTTCAATATTCAACTCATCGCGGAGGCATCCCAATTCAAGACAATGTTTCAGTTTATTGGGAGCACCATTATAACCCGATGAAATGATCCTATTATCTTTTACAAGAATTGCTCCTACATTTCGCCGAAGACAAGTAGAACGCTTTGCAACATCAATTGTGATCTTCATAAAGTATTCATTCCAGCTTGGTCTCGGTTTAACTTCCCTCTTTACTTTCATATATGCTCCTAATTAGGCATTGCCTCTCTATTTCCCATTACACTAATGACATCATTTTGAAAGTCATTTTCAATTTTCATATCACTACCCTTTATTTTACCAATTTCTATACTAAAAATCAATTTATTTATTCCCATTACACCTGAACTGTCGATTTGATTCTGATAAATTATATTTAATAGGAAGCAATGCAGGGGGATTTTTAATCTGATTTCTTTCCTTGTAAACCGATCTAAAAAATTATTCCCAAAATAATTATAGCTGAGATATAGCTCAATATCAATTTTTTTTGTATTGTATATCATTGTAATACTTTGTGTATATTGCGTAACATAGGTTAACCTTGTAGATAGTGATAAAACCTTAAATCTATATGAAAAGGCAGAATAAAAACTTGTGAATTTTTTTCTTAAGAAATCATAATTAGTGCTTAAAGATAAATGCAACGCACCTACCCCACCGCTTATTGCCATATTAGGAATTGTATTTTTGTTGAAATCAAAAGGAAAAGAAAAATTTAGAAAACCAATATTTCCCACTTTATCAGCTTTTTTATAAGAGAACCTATTGTTGATAGAAAAACCCATAGATTTTGTGGGTGCTGTAAAATAAGATATTGGTGATGAAGGAAGAAGATTTTTTACATTCACACTGTTCAATGGATAATTATATGCAAAATTAATTCTCGGAGAAATGGTGTGTTTTATCTTTATATTTTTCATATGGAATATCCTATATGCATTTGAACCCAGGGTCAGGTTTACGGGTGCATAAAAAAAGTATTCGGCATTTTTACTCTGAGTTTTTGTTGTAAATGTAGAGTATAAATTAGTTCGGATCCCCAATGAGAAATACTTGTTGTTATAGGGTTTAATATTGAAATTATAATTAACATTTCCCCTATCTGATAGCTTTTGTAATCCATAAGTTCCATTAATAGATAATGAAAATAATTTTAAATTTATACTGCTTAAATTAAAATTAACTTTTGGGAATATTTCTGTTTTCGTTGAATAATTTTCATAATCATACTGCCTATTATAGTACTCCATATTAATATTTAGTTTTTTGAAAAAAGATTTTGATATATTTACCTGTGTAAGAAATTCTTTTTGATTGATCTCATTGTTAAATTGATTAAAATAGTGGTTAACATAGTTGGAATTTGAATGATCAACTCGTGCAATTATTTTATAACCCTTAATACTCTGATTGAGATTCAATTGGATCTTTGCCAGATCTTTATAATCACTATTCTTAACAAATAGACTTGAATAATCCCTATTGAAATAATAAAATAGATTCCCTTTACCTGATCTATATGAATATTTCCCCGTTATACCTGTGCCAAAATCGGTTTCCGTCATATAATCAAGCAATAGGTTAAAGCTGAGTTTCACATTATGTATTCTGGGCCTTATCATGATCTTGTTTTTAATAAAATAACCCGAGTAATTGTCTCTGCCTATATAGGTTACTAAAAAATTATTATTTGGATTAATGTCCTTTATATAAAAAGGTAAATACAAAATAGGGGCTTTACCCAAGAAGAAAAATGCACTTTTTAATATTAGTTTATCGTTTTTTATTACTTTTAATCTCTTAACAAGAAAATAATAATGCGGTATTTTCAGTTCGCAAGTGGTAATTTTGGCATTTTTTATATAGAGGGTATTATTATCCTTAACAACAACTAATTCCCCCTTTATAAACCAATATTTCTCCTTGGTATTTATGTTCCTCCCTATCATAACGTGTTTTTTTGTATCATACATGCCGGAATCTGCAAAGATCTTGTTCTTTATATCTTTATTATTAATGGTAAATGAAGGCGTATTGTGAAATGTCAAGATCTCCACCTTATGGGTAAATACAATATCATTATTAAATATTTTGAAATCGGGTGATTCAATATAGGTTTTGCTTTTTTTTGATAAAAATTTTAGGTCCATACCCTTGATACGCTTATCATTTCGCCTGTATTTTATATAAATATCATTTGCATAGCCAATATCTCCTGATTTTTTAAAATTCCCTTCTGGAATATAGATAACATTTTTCTTTATATCCTCAATATAACATTCTTTGAAAAAAAATTCAGAGCCATCTTTCGCATAATAAAAATATCCGTCATCTTTTAGCGTAAATGAATTTGAGTTACCTTCTACCTTTTCTGATGACAATAAAAAATCCTGATTATAGTAATAAAAACCCTTATTCAGCGTGTAGTTACCATCGTTATTCAGTATAAAATCCCTGCCGAAATACTGGTTGCCATCCTTATCATAACCGTGAATAATATCCTTGCAATAAAGTTTATTCTCACTTCTGTTTAAAAATAGTTCTTTTGGAAATAGTGTAATTGTGTTGGTATTATTCTTGATTTCAACCTGAGGTTTTTCTTTGAATTGAATTATTCCGTTATTGCTATTTATACTATCACATAGTATTTTAATTTTTTTATTGTAAACCTCAGGATTTTTATTTATTACAAAATTTTTTATATCATTATTTTTCACGTATCCACTAAAAACTCCGCCCGAAATATTAAATTTACCTTTGAATAATGGTTTTTCTAACTCTAACGCATCTGTTTTTACATTATATTCTCCATTTGTAAAAAGTATCGTGCCGCTTTTCAACTTAGCGCTGCCGTTTTGTAATATTCTCAATATATTATCTTTGGAATTATATGATCCGTTCTGACCATTAAATTCATTGCCTTTATTTTTAAAACTAAAATTATGGTGAATATTCAGAACATTACCATCAAAATCCCAGTCCTCACCTTTTCCCGTTTCACCATTTTTACCCGTATAGATCAATTCCTTTTTTGAAGAAAGTTTATTATTCTTAATAAATACTTTAGTATTTGAAACTATTTTTCCCTTCTTCCATACAACCTTCACCGGTGGATAAAGTTCACCTTTGCCGGTTTTAGAATTATAATTAATACCATTAGCTTGGATATTATAATTTTTCACATGATCTTTATAAAGAATATGTCTATTTGTTGCAATATTATAATCCTTATTATCCGTTTTTATTGAGAAATCTTTTCCGAAAATATCATAATCCCTTGAAGAATGCAAAACCCCGCTTGAAATATTATAATCATAGGAATTGTTTTTATTCTTATTAATTGAAATATTGTCTCCCCTGAATGTAAATGTTTCTGAGAATATAACTATACTATAAAAGAATAAAGCATAAAAAAAAAATCTCTTCATATTTAAAATTTTACCTTATAATGGAACTTATGTCAAATATTTTGTGATTTTTCTATATTAATTCAGTTCAAATTCGATTCATAGGGGAATTATTGATTTTAATTCTTTCTGTTTGCCTTACCTTGAAGTTCCAAATCCCGTTCAGAAGTTCAATGTTGAAAGGTTCAACGTTCCAAAGTCATTCTGAACTTGATTCAGAATCCAGTCTTTGTTCGTCATTGCGAGGGAATGAAATGACC
>CAYVPX010000116.1:0-6208 GCA_964453935.1 uncultured bacterium
TGAAAAGAAAAAAGTACTTGACTTTTTTTGGATTTTATACTTTAATATAAATAATGGAGTGAATATGCTTCCCATAATTACAAAGATAAAGGTTGAAAATTTTTTATTAAAGCATGCTTTGGTAACAAAGAAACAATTGGATATCGCCCTTGATGAGCATTTAAAGACAGGGGATCAATTAGATTTAATTCTAATAAGAAGAGAGTTTCTAAAAGAGATTGATTACAAAAAAGCAATTGCAAAGGAGCTTGATATCCCCTATATAAAACTTGATCCGCTTGAACTATCAGTAAAAATTACAGATTATCTTCCCGAATCTTTTGCAAGAAATATTAAAATGATCACATTTAATATGGATAAGGAAAAGGTTTTCATTGCATTATCACGGCTATTGACACAAAATGAATATGAAGACATCTTGAAATTTTATTATCCCAAAAAGATCATATTCCATTTTACTTTGAACAGTGATATTAACTCAACTATAAACGAATATTACGGGCTATCAAAATCTATTGAAAGAGCATTAAAAGATGTTGGCAATCTTGATGCGATCAATCAGGGAAATGCTGCAAATATTTCCAATATTTTGGAGAAAGAACTTCCAATTATTAATTTAATCGACCTTATTATCCATAAGGCGATCTCTCAACGAGCATCAGATATTCATATTGAACCAAAAAGAAATGAGATCATTATTCGACTTCGTATAGACGGAGTTTTGCATACTGTTAGAAAACTTCCCAAAGAATTATTCTTTGCCATGGTCGCGAGAATTAAGATAATGGCTGGACTGGATATCTCCGAGAAACGAAGACCTCAAGACGGTAGAATTCGTGTGGAACATGAAGAACATGCTGTGGAGATAAGAGTTGCCATTATTCCTACACTTTTTGGTGAAAAAATCGTTTTGAGATTATTAGACCCTGAAAACCTCAATAAAAGCATGCCAGATCTTGGACTTAATAAGAAAGAAGAGCGATGGTACAAGAAAATAATAAGCCATACACATGGGCTCATTCTTATTACAGGGCCTACCGGATCAGGTAAAACTACAACATTGTATGCTACATTGAACCATGTTAAAAGCACTACTGTAAATATTATCACAGTTGAGGATCCGGTAGAATTAATAAATGAGGATTTCAATCAAATAAATATTAACCGTGCAATAGGTTTTGATTTTGCACAGGCATTAAGGGAAATTTTAAGACAAGATCCGGATATTATAATGCTTGGAGAAATTCGTGATAGGGAAACAGCAGACAATGCGATCAGAGCAGCACTTACAGGGCATTTAGTATTTTCAACATTACATACGAACGACGCTATATCCGCAATTGACAGATTGAGAGATATGGGTATTCCTAACTATCTGATATCGTCAACATTACTTGGGGTCATTGCCCAAAGATTAGTACGAAAGGTGTGTCCTTATTGCAAAACCTATTATACTCCAAAAGAATATGAGCTCAAACTTCTCGATATTGAAGGAGAGCAAAAAGATTTTATTTTTACAAAAGGGAAAGGGTGTAAAATGTGTAACAATACGGGTTACCTTGACAGAGAAGCATTATTTGAGATAATTCCAATGGACGAAAATCTCCTTAGAATGATAGAGGAAGGCAAAGCGACTGTTGATATTAAAGAATATGTTGGGAAGAAAGGTTATGTTTTCCTTAGACAGGCAGGTATTAAAAAAGTTTTGAAAGGTATTACTACAATTTCAGAGGTTCTAAGGGTTACTTCACTGTGAGATATGATCTTTTAAGCCTGCTCTTAATAATAAAATCCATAAAGGGAAAAAGTTTTCTCAATGAAAATGTCTTTGATGACCTAAAAAATAAATTTGAGCAATTTAAGGATGTAACAGGTATTCAACAGGAGATTATTAATGAATTAGGTGAAATAATCGGGAACATCGAGGAGTACTCTAAAAAATTCCTTATAAATGCCAATAAAAACATAGAATATACCAATGAGCTCTCAGAAAAATTGCAATTATTCCTTGGGTATTTTGAAAATATTTCACAGTACAATAGAGTTATAAATTATGTTATAGATACTATTCATCAAACCGGACAAAATTTGACTGAACTTTTTCATAAATTCAAAAAAAATTCGGATAGTTTGAACAATATGGCTAAATCCGTTAAACAACTTGCTTTGAATACCGTAATAAAATCCCTAAAAGGACAGCAGGGTAAGAATTCAATAGCCATCATCGCCGAAAACATTACGGATAGCTCAGATGATATTATCTCTATTATTGAAAATTTTGACACAGATGTGAAAAGTTATGAGAATTTTTCACAGGTAATCGAAAGATTTACAAATAATGTCGCTAAAACCAATGAAACGATTGAGAATAATATTACGCGAGTAAATGAGATCATTACTACTTATAATCAATTTTCAAAATCCATAAAAAATGTTGTTTTTAAACTTAAAAATTTTAGCTATTATATTGAAACCCATATTAAATCCTTAAAAAAGATTAGACTTTCACTTATACAAATGCTTATGAACCTTAATGAGAATGATAAAATAAATTCAATAAAGTTTCAAGAATTATTCGGATTATACACACAACTTTCATATATTATTAATGAGTTGAACAGTATTGGAGATATTTCCAAAACATTTTTAAATTTTAAAGATTTCGGTACCATAAAAATAAATTATGATTTTTCTAAATATAACCCTTACAAGATAAAAAATATTTTTGAACTTTACCTAAACAATCTATTGTTTGAAAGATTATTGCAGATCAAGGAAGGGAATGTAACCCCTTCGGTATTAAAGAAGTGGATTCTTCTAAAAACAAAAAAAAGCTTGATAATCACTATCAATGATAATTTTTTCTTTTCTGATGGCAGTCCCATTACCGCTGAAGATGTAAAATTCTCTTTTGACAACTATATAAAAAATACCAAGGATGAAGATTTTTTCATTATAGAAGGCGCCACAGAATTTGTTGCCGGAAAAGCTCAAAGTGTTTCAGGAATTAAAATAATGGATAAATTCTCTTTACACATTGACTTCGATAGATTAAAACCTGAATTTATCTTTTATCTTACAAAACCTCAATTCATCATTACAAAAAGTGAATTGGATAAAAAGAATTTTAAAGCCATTACAAGCGGACTATATTTTAGTAAAGAGAATGTTCTATATCCAAATCATCACCATTTTTTATATAATGAATTTTTAGAAAAAATAGAATTTTCAACAAACAATAGCAATGTAAATTTCAATGAGGAAGGTTCGAAATTCCCATGTGGTACCGCATATATTGCCTTATCTAAAACTTTAAATGAACCTGTAAGAAAATTTTTGTTTAAAATATTCACGGATAAGTTAGGACTTATTGATATGGTAAATTATAGAAAAATAAAAAAAGAAACAAAAGATATTGAAAAACCTGAATTACCTTCAACAATATCCGTTTATATGGAATCCGAAAATAAAGGAGTTGAAAGGGTAATTCGAAATTTTTGTAAAAATAACGGGATTAAATGTACCATCAGCAAAAGGAAAAGAAAACATTTTGACATATTATTCTCCACTTACCATATATATCAATCATTTGCCGAAACATTACTGAATATAATGAAATTAAGCGATAATGTATTTAAAGCAAAGCAAAAAATGGCGGGTATTGATAATATTTATTCCCTTGAAAGTGATTTAATTGATAATTTTTATTTAATCCCCTTTGAGATAATCAATAACCAATATAATCATGACCCAAACATAAGCGTTTCTTTGAATCCTCAAAAAGGAATAATAGATATTCATCACATAAATGAGCAGGAACTTGACGAGAATGATCCGAAAATTACTCATCTTGTAAAAAGTTTTGAATACTTTACAAAAAATTTTAATCAATTAACCTTGAAAATTGAAGGCGATATCGATCAATTTAAATCCCGTTTTAAAAATGATTATGCCTCATTACTATTAGAATATGACTTTTTTCAAAGTGGCATTGAAGAATTTACCAATATTTTGAATGAAATAAAGAATTTAGAAAAAATAATGAATCCCATAAAAAAACTTAATTTCACAACAATTGAGATGGATCAAACAGTTTTTAACAATTTAAAACTCAATTTAGGAAGTTTTCTAAATAATATCTTATTTTACGGAAATTTTTTGGAGAATTTCAAAAAGAAAACAAAATCTATTTTCGAAATTTTGAAAAAGATCAACAATATATCATATTTTTCCGCTATGGAGGCGGAGAAAAGTCCTGATATTAAAGAAGATATTCAAGGGATAATAAGTGAAATTCGTGCAATTATTAAATCTAATACAACATTCAATCTTGAAATCAACACATTGCTGGAAGAATCCCTATTAGTGGTGCGAAACCTCGTATCGTCCATCAATCTGTCCATGGAAAATTTAGATAATATTTCAGTCGTTTTAGAATCTATTTCTGATATAGACAATTCCCTTAAAAACAATAGAGATAATATTATTAAAAATTTTGACGAAATATATGGGCATCTTTCAAATATTGAGAACTTCTCACAGATCTCTCTTGGAAAAGTTAATGAACTTTACTCTCTATATAAAGAAGACGAAAATTATTTTGTTAATGCCATAAAAGATTTTTCTATTTTGAAAATTTATTTTAATGAATTTTATTCTGCTTTAAAAAATAAAACAATAGTTCCAAAGGGGCAGATACTGCCAGATATTAAATACAAGGATATTAGACAACTCAATCTATATTTTACAAATTTACCTTTAACAAATAATCCCCATTTCGCGACGGATAATACTACGGTTAAATTTGTGAATTTTATTCATAAATCAATTTTCTCAATTGATAATAATCTAAATCTTATTCCCGAGCTAATAGAAAGCTGGGATATAAAAGAAAAAGGATTAAAGGCAGAATTTACATTGAAGCCTAATCTACACTTTTCAAATGGTAAACTTTTGACTACAAGGGATGTTCTCTTTACATTTGAGTCAATTTTTCATCCTGAACATCATTCTCCTAATATGCATCTTTTCAGCAATATAAGAGGAAGCCTTGATTATGCTAACGGAAAAAGTAAATTTATTGAAGGAATAGAAATTATAGACGATAGAAAGTTTGCATTTTATTTTAACAAAATTTACTTACCATTTTACTTTAATATCGGTACTGTTTATTCGTCGATAATCTGGCATGGCAATAATTATAATGAAAAAGATGAACAAATTGGTATAGGCAATTATATTGTTGATAAAATTGATGAAAAGGAAATAATTTTAAAAAAGAATATCTATTCAACGGTATCAGTTAATACTTTTGACACAGTAAAAATACAAATTATTAACGAGGATAAAGAAGCTGAAAAATTATATCTTCAAAACAAAATTGATATTTTATACCCCACGGCAAATTTTTTAAATGGACTTAAAGAAGGTAAAAAAACAGCATATGGGAATATCAATACAATACCACAACTTGATTTAAGATATTTAGGGATCAATGTCCAATCAAGGCCAGAATTAAAATTAAAAGATGTTAGGAAGGCAATCTTTTACGCTCTTGATAGACATAAAATAATTGATGTTACACAAGCATCTACATCAATTATCGCTGAAGGAATTTTACCTCCTGGAGTTTCAGGTCATTTTAAGAGCAATATTTATGAATACAATTTAGAAAAAGCAAAAGAACTTTTAGCTAATGTGGGATTAAAAAATGGAATTCAAACACCGTTGCTTCTGTATTTTGCCGATAATGCAATAGATCGTGCAAAAGCGGAATTGGTAAAAAAATCATTAGAAAAAATTAAAATAAATATTTCACTTAAGCCATTAAGCTGGAAAGATTTTATTCAAGCATGTACCAATGGGGAAATACAACTTTTCTTTTTGGGATGGATTGGTGATAATGGCGATCCCGACAGTTTTTTGCATTCTTTATTCCATTCTTCTAATATAGGTTCAACCGGAAATTACTTCCAATATTCGAACCCTGATGTTGACGAACTATTAGAAAAAGCTATGAACTCATTGAATATCAAAGAAAGGATTGTTTTTTATAATAAGGCAGAAGAAAAGATTATGGATGATGCAGTCATATATGTTATTAATCATTCCTTAAATTATGCCATTGTAAACAAAAATCTTCACGGATTCAAATTACATCCTCTTGATTTTATCGATCCTCAAAATTGGTGGAAATTCTAATCATAAA
>CAYVPX010000117.1:0-6148 GCA_964453935.1 uncultured bacterium
TAATTGGTTCTTTTTTCTTTTTAAAAACTCTTATACTTCTCATATCTATCCTATTTCTTATTATAACTTTAATACCCTATTTTTTCAAGGATATATATAAAATTTGAATATCATTCTTGTTGATACCAGGAATTTTTGAAGCATCAAGCAGTGTTTCGGGCTTGAATTTTTTGAATTTTTCCCTTGCTTCTGTCTTTAAGGATTTTATTTTATCATAATTAAAAATTTTTGGGATTTTAATATTGAGCTTTTCCTCCCCAAGCATCCTTTTTTTATATCTTTCCATATAACCGGAGTATTTTATATCATTTGCTGCTGTGAAAATAACTTTTTTATCAAATCCCTTAAAATTTTCTTTCATATAATCGATACCTTTATAAAGATCCATTTTTATGTATTGTTTCAACGAATATCGTTTATTATCCGATTTAATCTTTGTTTCATTTATTAATTTTTTCAGCTCATTTTTCTGCTCAACAAAAGCGTTATAGATCTCAATTTCCTTTTCATTCAAAATCCCATAGTTTTTTGCGTATTCCCCCAAACGGTAGATTGCATTGTCCTGCCTTAAAAGCAGCCTATATTCCGCTTGTGATGTGAATAATCTATATGGTTCATCAACGCCTTTTAAAACAAGGTCATCAAGAAGTACTCCTATATATGCCTCACTATCTTTCAAAATAAACGGTGGTTCATTCAGCAAGGACAATGAAGCATTATAACCCGCCATTAAACCTTGGGCTGCCGCCTCTTCATAGCCCGAAGTTCCATTTATCTGCCCAGCAAAATACAATCCTTTGATAAGCTTTGATTCCAATGTCTTATAGTTATTAACAGGATTAACAAAATCATATTCTACTGCATAGCCGTATCGAGCTATTTCAATATTTTCAAGACCCGGCAAGGTTCTCAAGAATCTGTCCTGATAACTTTTCGGCAACGATGAAGAGATGCCATTGGGATAAATAAGATCACTTTCCAACCCTTCAGGTTCTAAAAAGATCTGATGTCTGTCCCTCGTGGGGAATTTCACAACTTTATCCTCAATTGAAGGACAATATCTGGGACCTACCCCTTGGATTTTTCCTGTATATAAAGGTGAAAAAGCCAGACCTTCACGAATTATTTCATGCGTTTTATTATTTGTAAATGTTATAAAACACGATACTTTATTGTCAATATGTTTATTGTGCCAATGAGAAAATGAATAGGACTCCTTATCACCTTTTTGCTCAATTGTTTTTGAAAAATCAATGCTGTTTTTATATATCCTTGCAGGTGTCCCTGTTTTCAAACGCCCTAATGTAAAACCGAGTTCTATCAAACTTTTTGATAATTCATTTGCCGGAGGATTGCCATAACTACCGCCAAAGGTTATTTCATTGCCTACAAATAGTTTCCCTCTCAAGAATGTTCCGGTAGTAATGATCACCTTTTTACATAATATTTTACCTTGATTTTTTAGGTTAACACCCTGAACAATATGGTTTTTTGTTAAAATAGCGGTAACCTCATCTTCTATGAACTCAATATTACTTTTTGCTAAAATATCTTGGAAATATTCAATGTATCTTTTTTTATCTGCTTGTGCTCTTGGTCCCCAAACAGCAGGTCCTTTTGATTTGTTAAGCATTCTGAACTGAATGCCCGTTTGGTCAATGGCTTTACCCATTTCGCCACCTAAAGCGTCAATCTCTCGTACCAAATGTCCTTTGGCAATCCCGCCAACAGACGGGTTACAAGGCATATCGCCAACTCTATTAAATGATAGCGATACTAAACCAACTTTTAATTTAAATTTATCAGAGATCAAAGCAGCTTCAAGACCTGCATGACCACTACCAATAACTATTAGATCAAATTCTTTGAATTCCACTTATAATACCACCTGCTTAAAATTTTAAAAAATACAAATCCCACTATCACACCGACGACAGCATCCGTAACATAGTGATACCTCATAAAAAAAGTAGCAAAAAAAAGTAAGATCACTACCACAAGATAATAAGGAAAAAGTTTCTTAACAAATTTATGGGCATTCAATAACACAACTGTTGATACGGCAACATGAGATGACGGGAAACATCCGCTATGCACCATTGCATATTTCATTATTTTTTTTTGTAAAGGTACTAAAATATAACCAGCGGTGGGTAATGTAAAATGATCCAATATGGGATGGTATCTCCATGGTCCATCTACGGGAAAAAATATAAAAAATAGATAGCAGAAATAAAACGTAACCGCCACTGTAAATACAAGATGTTCAAATTCAAAAAGTGTTTTTCGTTTAAAATACAGTATAAGCCCCAATAACGGTAAGATCAAATAGTATGACATATACCCCAATGTTAATGTTTCCAATAATGGTTTAAAAAATAAGTGCTTTTCTATCCACCATGTTGGATGGACACCGAATATTTTCATTTCAAAAGCATTGATAATAGGATCCTGCAATGTTGGAACAATTATAAAGGCAAGATGTCCCATATCAGAATAACTTATACTAAAGAGTATAATAGGGTACCAGTACCTAAAAAATTTAATGATTTTATTGACCTTGTCGGTATAATAATATATTAGCACATTGGCAATTAATAGAAATAAAACATCTTTAATAATGAATGTGTACCAGTTTTTAACCTTTCCCCGAGCGAATATTGATACCAAAATAATAACGATGAGGATATATATATTAAATGCCCAATCAAATGTTCTGTATTTTTTAAATAATTTCATTCATATTTCTCCAAAAATTTGGAAATAATGGTTTTTTTCCCATATTTATAAAAACGAATATTTACTTTCGTGTATTCCCCATCAGCGAAGGAATCTATAACAAGACCAACACCGTATTTCTTATGCCGTACTTTCTCACCTTTTTTGAATCCTGTGATACTTTCCTTGCTTTCGTTTTCACCAAATGTACTTTTTATCCTTCTATTCTTTTCGTTAAAATTATTATTCTTAAAATTAAAGATAAATCCGGGTTGAAAAATATCAAATTCTTTATCGGGAATCTTTTTAATAAAGTATGATTCAGGGTTTGCTTCTATGCTGCCATATTTAAATCGCGTTAAAGCTCTCGTAAGGTAAACATACCTTTTACCCCGGGTAATTCCAACATATAGAAGTCGTTGTTCATCTGCAATTTCCCTTTTACTTTTTGAATTTTGATGGGGAATGATTCCCTCTTCAACTCCTGAGATAAAAACTGCATCAAATTCAAGTCCCTTTGAAAGATGTAGTGTCATTAAATTTACCGCCTTACCCTTTTCCCATGCATCTACCGATGAATATAAGGATAAACGTTCTATGATATCAAATAAAGTTATTAAACCATCATCATATTCCAATCTTTTTATCTCTTTTAATAAGTATTTAACATTGTCTTTCCTTATATCCGCTCTTTCTTCGTCATATTTCTCTAAATATTCAAAATAATTTATATCTTCCAATAATTCTAATGCAATGTCTGCAGGAGAATCATCCATTTTCCTATATTTATCAATTATCCCGAAAAGCTCCGACAATGTATCATATTGTTTTTTAGAAATGGCTTTCTCGTGAATAAGTTCTTCTACCGCCTCATATATGTGAAGGTTCTGCTGAACCTTTTTCACGATCTTTTCCAGTGTAGTTTTACCAATGCCTCTTTTAGGAACATTAACCATTCTTATGAAACTTATTAGGTCATTTTCATTGACAATATATTTTAAATACGATAGTACATCCTTTATTTCCATTCTATCGTAAAATTTCTGTGCTCCTACTACAATATAAGGCAATTGGGCATCGGCAAAATAAGTTTCCAAAAGGCGTATTTGAAAATTCGTTCTAAAAAATACAGCAATATCCCCATATTTTATTCCCTTTTCATATAATTTTTCTATCTCCTCAATAATATATCTCGCTTCATCACGATCTGTTTGCAATATTGCATATTTGACTTTTTCACCTGTAATATTATTAGCGGAGCTTAATGATTCCGTTTTAAATGGATTTTTAAAAGCAAGATGCTTCGCCACGTTTAATATTTCTTTTGTAGAGCGATAATTCATATCCAATGTAAATATTTTAGTATCTTTAAAATCCTTTGGGAAATTTAGGATATTTTCAATATTTGCATTTCTGAAACCGTAAATGCTTTGATTTTCATCACCGACCACCATTAGATAAGGATCTTTATGCTGCCTTGAAACACCGTCCCAGAGTAACTTTAAGATCTTATACTGTGCAAGATTTGTATCCTGAAATTCGTCTACAAAAAGATACTTTAAATGCTTTGTAAATTCAAGTAAAATATCATCTCGTTCAGTAAAAAGCAATATAAGCTTTTCCAAAAGATCAGAAAAATCAAAAGCATTATATCTTTTTAATGCTGCTTCATACTTTTCAAAGGGTTTAAGGAGCTCGATATCTAATTTTTCATTTGTCTCAAAATGATTTTCTTTATAGAAACTGAACAATTTTAATAATTTCTCGGGTTTGTATTTATCCAAAAACTCCTTAGATAATTCTCTTTTCAATACATGAACAGAATCACCTTCATCATATATGGTGAAATCCTTCTTAAAACCAATGGCATTTACATATTTTCGCAATACTCTTGCTGCTAATGAATGAAATGTTCCCAAATAAGGAAAGAAGATCTTGCTATTCGTGTATTTTGCTATCCTCTCTCTTAACTCGTCGGCAGCTTTATTGGTAAAGGTCGTAATAAAAAAATTATAAAAATGCGGGTGTTTTGTCATTAAAAGATGAATTATTTTAAATAATACTGTTCTGGTCTTTCCCGTACCGGCGCCGGCAAAAACTAAATTGATGGGAAATTTGGACTCAATGATCTTTAATTGTTCTTCGTTAAGGTCGTTATTAAGTAGAAATGATCGCATATAAAACTAATTTGTGAAATCAGGATCTGTATCATCTCTGAATTCTTGTGAAATAGCTTTATTCTCATTTGATAAGGCAGCCCCTTCGGCTCCGCCTTGCACGGAAAAACCTTTAATGGCAAGTTCAAGGTCAGCAGGTGAATTTGCATTCTGCTTAGCGGTATCTTCTGAAATAATGTGATCTTTAAAAAGTTTTATTAGATGCTGATCAAATGTCTGCATTCCATATTGCTTGCCATTTTTCATTGCATCACCGATCTCAGGGATTTTATGTTTATCTTGCATTAATTCCTTTATGTTTTCATTAACGATCATAATTTCAAGTGCAGGTACACGACCTTCAATATCAATTCTTGGCAATAATCTCATTGAAATAACGGCTTTCAGCGTAAAAGCAAGCTGAATCCTGATCTGTTCCTGATGTGCGGGAGAGAAAAAATCAATGATCCTGTTAATGGTCTGCAAAGCATTAAGTGTATGTAATGTTCCAAATACTAAATGTCCTGTTTCCGCAGCAGAAATAGCAGCACCAACCGTTTCTTCATCTCTCATTTCCCCCACAAGGATAACATCCGGATCTTGCCTCAATATATATTTTAGTGAATTATGAAAATCCTTTGTATCAATTCCAACTTCACGTTGTGTAATTAGTGATAATGCATCTTCATGCAGAAATTCAATTGGATCCTCTACAGTAATAATATGTTTTTTGAAGTGATGATTTATATAATCCACCATGGCTGCCAAAGTGGTAGATTTACCTGAACCCGTAGTACCGGTTACAAGTATTAGTCCCCTTTCATTAGATGAAATATCTTTAATTACTTTCGGCAAATGCAATTCTTTAAATGATGGTATATTGATGGGAACATGTCTTATAACGCAACCGACATTTCCTTTTTCAAAGAATAAGTTGATCCTGAACCTTGCAACACCTTTTTCCTCAAATGCAAGATCAAGTTCTTTTTCTTCCAGAAATTTTTGAAATTTTTCGTCTGATTGAGCAAAATATCTTGCGATCTTTTCCATTCCCTGCTTCGAAACAATAGGGAAAGTGGATGAAACTAATTCACCATTTATCCTCATTATAGGATGTTTCCCTGTTCTAAAATGTAGGTCAGATGCTTTCTTTTGTACCATTGTTTGCAAAATATTAAGTATAGGATTTGCTGCTGCCATAATAACTCCTTTTTCATATGCAAGAGATATCATATAGCCGTTAAGGCAAATAACAGCAATGTAACGAAACCGAG
>CAYVPX010000118.1:0-1163 GCA_964453935.1 uncultured bacterium
TATTTTCAACTTCAAAATAGACGTTATTTAGGCAATAAATATAAATTACTTGGATTTATTGAAGATATAATATCTGAAAAATGTGGTTCAATAAATTCACTTTGTGATATTTTTGCCGGTACTGGGGTTGTTGGCGAAAGATTTAATAATCCAAAAATAAAAATCATTTCTAATGATTTTCTTTATTCTAATTATACTTGCTTGCAATCATTTTTGGGTATCAATAAAAATATAGAAAAAAGTATTATAAAAAAGATAAATTACCTTAATAATTTAAAAAATAATAAAGATAATTACTTTTCTGAACAATTTGGAGGTACATATTTTTCAGAAGAAAACGCAAAAAAAATTGGAATTATTCGTGAAGAAATTGAAAAAATTGCAGAACACGAATATGAAAAAAATGCTTTGATTTGTTCTTTGCTTTATGCAACCGATAAAGTTGCAAATACTGTTGGACATTATGATGCTTTTCGTAAAAAAATGGATATGTTGCAACCAATAAAACTTTTAATACCTGATATTAATTATTCTAATAATCGAAATAACGAAATTTATAAAGAAAATGCTAATGCACTGATAAAAAGAATCTCTTGCGATGTTTTATATATTGATCCTCCTTACAATTCGCGACAATATTCGGATGCTTATCATCTTTTAGAAAATTTGGCAGAATGGAAAAAGCCGGATGTTGTTGGAATCGGGAAAAAAATGAATCGTTCGCATATTAAAAGTGATTATTGTCTTAAAAGTGCAACCAAAGCGTTTACAGATTTGGTTAAAAGTGCAAATTGTCAACATATATTACTTTCATATAATAATACGGGTAATTCTAAGGATACTCGTTCAAATGCAAGAATAAGCGATAATGATATTTTACGGATTTTGAATTATAAAGGTACTGTTGAAATTTTTGAAAAAGATTATAAAGCATTTACAGCTGGAAAAAGTAGTGCAAAAAATAATACAGAGCGCATTTTTTACTGTAAAGTAAAATAAAGAGGTTTGATTATGAAAAAACCATGGTCTATTACAACAACATTGCGAAATCCAGAGAGATTGAGAAATTTCTTGATTGTTTTACAACAACTTGAAAATTCAGAATGGACTCTTGATAATCAAAAAAAATATCAAATATTATTGATCCAAAATAGAGTTTATGG
>CAYVPX010000118.1:1263-3698 GCA_964453935.1 uncultured bacterium
AATTCATATTATGATATTAAACCTTTTATTAGTACACTTCACTTAATTAATGCTGTTAACAAAAAAGAAATTGCTGGTGGTAATAAAGCTAAAGGTATCAGTAAAGAAGAATTCTCTATTTTTGCCCCCACATTAATTAATTTTCATAATATTGACAACTATGCAAATAAAATAATTAATTTAAGAACCATGTTAAAAGGTCAAACAAAAAAAGAACAAAAAGAGACAATTGACATATTTGAAAAACAGTTTGTTCGTGAGTTTTTAGAAACCAATGATAATGAGAAAATCAATAGTTTATTAAATAATTTAAAAGATTATGGAGATAATGCAATCCGTTATTTTCGATTTACCAAGTATATTTACATACGGGGCGGAGGATATTATATTGATTTAGAACCAAGGCGTTCCATTGAAATTAATGATTTATTAAATTATGATAGTGCAAAATCAAGATCTTTTAAATCAAAAGAAGAATATATAGATTACATTTCAAATATTTCGGAACCACAATTACCTTGGGAAACGAAAGAAAAATATATTGAAATTATTGCAAAAATTATTACAGAAATCAAAACATATGAAAATAAGTTAAAAAAAGTAAATATTAAGATAAAAGAATTCCGGAAGATGCAAAAGGATGAGTTAAAAAATTACGTTAAAGAATTACGAATATATAGAAAAACACTACAAAATGAACAGGTTCACAAAAAATCTCAAAATATAGAACAAATTGAATTAACCATAAAAAATCTTGAAAATATTTTTAAATCTGATAATCGTCCAATATTGCTTGAAAAATTATCTACACTCGGATTACATGCACTTAATGATGCATTAAAAATCCAGCCCAATTATCCAGTTGGTGATGATAATGAACCAACTTTTACGGCTCCTGCAAATACACCAGACATAGAATGTTTTTACAACAACTTTAATGCTATTTGTGAGGTAACAATGTTGACATCTCGGAATCAATGGTACAACGAGGGGCAACCTGTAATGAGACATTTAAGAAATTTTGAAAATAAATATCCGGATAAGCCAGCGTACTGTTTATTTATAGCTCCAAAATTACATAGAGACACTTTAAACACATTTTGGACTGCAATAAAATATGAATACGAGGGGGTGAAACAAAAAATTATACCTTTATCAATAAATGATTTTGTTACAATTTTGGAAATTTTACTGCAAATTAAAATAGAAAATAAATTCCTAAAGCACAACGAAATTTCTCGATTATATGATAAAATATTAGTTTCTTCCCTTTCTTCTAAAGATGCCAGACAATGGATACAAAAAGTGCCCAATGTGATTTCAACATGGAGTAAAACAATAAAATTTTGAAATATGAAAACAAATATTATTTATAAAGGCGACTGCATAGAAATTCTTAACAAAAAAATAGATAGTAATTCTATTGATCTTATTTTTGCAGATCCGCCTTATAATTTATCTGGTAACGGTTTAAAATGGAAAGGGAATAAAACCGGTGGTGATTGGTTCATGGTGAACGAGCAATGGGATAAAATGTCCCCACAAGATTATAATAAATTTACACGGGAATGGATTGGCGCTTGTCATAAGGTGTTAAAAAAGACAGGTTCAATATATATTGCTAGTAGTTATCATAATATAGGCGAAATATTAGTTGTTTTAAAACAGTTTAATTTTAAAATTAATAATATTATTACTTGGTACAAAACAAATGCTATGCCAAATATGACTAAACGGGTATTTACACATTCTACTGAGTTTATAGTATGGGCAGTTAAAGGAAAGGGATGGACTTTTAATTATGAAAAAATGAAAGAAATTAATCCAGAAAAACAAAAGAATGGTAATCAAAAGCAAATGCGAGACTTATGGCAAATGCCATTGGTCCAAGGTAAAGAAAGACTACGAGGAAATGATGGTAAAGCATTACATCCAACACAAAAACCTGAGGAAATGTTAAAAAGAATTATTTTAGCAAGTTCGAATAAAGGCGATATAGTGCTTGATCCATTTTTAGGAAGTGGAACCACAACTTATATTGCTAAAAAATATAATCGTTACTGGATAGGAATTGAGCGAAATAAAAAATATATAGAAATTGCTAAGGGAAGAATGAAAACATAATTCATTATGCAGATATGCTAATACAAAAACTATATAAAAGTAATTGTTACTAAGAAATTATTTTATTTATTAGAAATTTATATTATAATGGGTGGGAAGAAATTTTTTTTTGACAAATAAGAATTTATTTGATAAGATATAGTAGCTAAAAAATAGCATATTTTTATACGGTCAGTAAAGGAGAGTAATATGTTAAAAACCGGTGATAGATTAAAAAATTTTTGTTTAAATGATGAAAATGAAAAGAACGTATGTATTAAGGATTTCAAAGGGAAATGGCTTATTATCTATTTTTATCCCAAGGATAATAC
>CAYVPX010000118.1:3798-6069 GCA_964453935.1 uncultured bacterium
CATGTTGAAGAGGTATTAAATACCTTAAAGGAATTGAAAAGATCTTGAAGAAAAAAATTCCTCTTTATACCTTCAATAATTTAATAAAAGGTATCTTTATTGAAAGAGAAAATCGATTTTTAGCATCCGTTGAAATAAATGAAAAGGGAAAAAAGCGGATTGTTAAGGCGCATGTTCATGATCCGGGACGATTAAAGGAATTGCTATTCAAAGGTAACCCTGTGCTCATACGCTTTGTAAGGAATCAAACCAGAAAAACGGCATGGGAGGTTGTTTTTGCCGATTACAATAAAAAATGGGTACTTGTAAATACAATTTTTCACAGTGATATTGCATATAATATCTTTAAAAATGATCTTATTAAAAACCTTACCCCTCTGGAGGATATAAAAAAGGAGATTACGCTTAATAATAGCCGGATTGACTTTTTACTAACTGTTGCACATAAGGACTTCTGGATTGAAGTAAAGGGATGTACCCTGGTAAAAAATCATATTGCAATGTTTCCCGACGCAGTATCAAAACGTGCCAAAAAACATTTTGATGAATTACTAAATGTTGTAGCAAATGGTGGAAATGCGGGAGTACTATTCCTCATTTTTAATGAAGAGGCAAAGAGTTTTAAACCACATATAAAGAATGACCCTGAATTTACAAAATCTTTTAACTCCGCTAAGAAAGCAGGGGTTAAGATATTCCCAGCCCGAATTAAGTTCAATGGAATCTCACTTTATTTTGATAGATTATTAAAATAGGTATTGGATTGGGACTGCAGTATTTAATGTACAATCTTTTTTATTCAGCACAAAAAATTTAGTATTTATCACTTCTTATGTTTTTTTATCCTAATATGGATTGGAAATCGAAATTTACTCCGAGTTTCAATTCAAGTCCATGCTGCATAATAAATAAATTCTCATCATCCCATGCAGTATAATGTATATTTAGGTCATAACCAATGAGCAAATATGCGCCAATGGGTTTGATGGCCAATCCCACGCCTATACTTCCGCCGAAAATACCTGAAAAGTTGGGATCAACATAAGAAGGATCTGAACTACTGTAGAACAGATACGCTAAATTAAGATCCATCTCAAAGATACCGCCAATAGGACTACTTTTCGGATCATGTTTATTATTAACACCACCTATTCTAAAAAAGATATCCAATCCAGGACCACCAAATGAAGCATTTGGAAAATTATCACTGGTTAAACTTCTATACATTAAAGAAAATAATGAATATCCTGCTTTTCCCGACTTCATTCTATAACCCAATGAAAAGTCTATAAAAGAGGTTCTCCAATCATCACTCATTGTATCAGTTCCGCTACTTGTAACACCATCATAATCATCCGACCAATTTACAGTAGTTCCTGCATGACTGGTAAAACTTTTAAGGTTAATTCCCAGATCAAAACCACTGAAATATCCGTCGAATTTCAAATGAAAAAAACTTTGCTTTGAATTCTCGTTATAATCATAATCTACAGATGGTATATAATGATCATAATAATAAAAATAAAGGAAAGAAAAGCCCAATTGCAGATCAAATCCTATGGGCGGACTTTTAGGTGAATATATTTTGGCTGGGACTACATTCTGATTTGAAGTTTGTTGTTGATTATTTGCCCCCTGCATTATAATTGTAACATTTTGACCACCGGTATTTTTAACATTAGTATTAGATTGTTGAGTCGGAGGTGCTTGTTGTGGCTGCTGCTGAACCACTTGCTGCGGTTGCTGCTGTACGGGAGCAGGTTGCTGAGGGAGCATACCCAACTTCCCTGACTTATAAAGAGTTACAAGATTATCTACCAAAGCAGAGACACCTTCATCTATTCGGTTAAAATCATATATTTTAGCGGTTTTTGCCCAAACGATCTTAGCATTTTCAATACTTACCATACGAACGGACAATATATACGCATCTCCGAGTTTCCCCAATGTCCCGATGATCATACTATTAACACCAAGTATTTTACCGATTTGAACAGCACATTCTTCGGAGTTACACCCCAATGATTGTTGAAGGTTCTGTTCTTTGAGGATCTGCTGCATAGATGCTCTATCAACAACCGTAAAAATATGTTTACCAAAAAGCATATCGCGGAAAAGGTCCGTAACAATACTTACGCTATTTTTATCAACACCCTTTGGTTGGAAATCCATAATAGCAACTGTATGAGCGGCATACATAGAAATAAACGATAAAATAATGATAAAAATGGAAAAACTCCTCTTCATATTCTCTCCTCTTATTATTTATAA
>CAYVPX010000119.1:0-5994 GCA_964453935.1 uncultured bacterium
GTCGTGATCTTGTAGATGTCAGAGATGTTGTGGATTTTTATTATAAAATGATCATGGAAAAACCACTTAATTTTGAAAAAGTTATTCTTGCTTCAGGGAATACATATCAATATGAAAATCTTATAAAAAAACTCATTTCTTTTTCAACAAATAAAAATATTAAAATAACAGTTGATAAAAAACGATTAAGAAAATTAGATACTAATATGATAAATGTAAGCCCTTCTTATGTCCTATCAAAATTTATGTGGAAGGCAAGTACTCCAATTGATAAAACTTTAAAAGATATGCTTGAATATTGGAGAAAACTTGTTTGAAATATATTGGTATTTTCATTGGTACAAGACCTGATACATTAAAATTAATTCCCGTAATTCATTTATTTAAAAAGTCAGAACTTTCAATTAAAATAATAATAAGCGGTCAGCATGTGGAACTAATAGAGAAGGTTTTGAATGAGTTCAATATTGTACCTGACTATAAATTCCACATTGACAGAAAAGGATTAAATGATTTTTCAGGGCAGTATTTTATAAAATTATCACAGCTTTTTGAAAAGCAAAAATTCTCTATTGCCATTGTTCAAGGAGATACAACAACTGCTTTGGTCTCTGCTATTGCATCGTTCAACGCGGGTATAAATGTCGTACACATTGAAGCGGGTTTAAGGAGCGGTGATGATATGAATCCTTTTCCCGAAGAGATGAATAGAAAACTTATTGGTCAGCTTGCCTATTTTAATTTTGCTCCATCAAAAACTGCTTTTGCAAATCTTATTAAAGAGGGGATTTCAAAGGATAAGATCCTTGTTACCGGTAATACCATTATTGATCTTGTTAAAAAAATAAGCAAAGGTATTAAACGGGAAGAAAAGTATATTTTAATTACAATGCATCGTAGAGAAAACTGGGGTAAAAAATTGGAAGATGCCTGTAGCGCCATAGCTATTTTATCTGAAGAATTTAAAAAATATCACTTTATTTTCCCAGTTCACCCTAATCCTGTTGTAAAGGATAATGTAAATAAAATATTAGTGAATAGTAATGTTGAGCTTATTGAACCACTGGATTACATACCACTTATAAATATTCTAAAAAGATCAAAGTTCGTTATTACAGACTCCGGAGGGATACAGGAGGAAGCAGGATTTTTAGGTATTCCCATGGGTATTATAAGAGAAAAGACAGAACGTCCTGAGGTTATTGATAATGGAACAGGTATATTACTCGGTACAAAGAAAAAAGATATTTTGGATAAAGTACGAAATATTTTGACCAATAATGATGTATATAACACTATGAATGGAAAAATTGTTTATGCCTATGGAAAAGGTAATAGTTCGGAAATTATTTTAAAGAAAATAAAAGAAATTATCTAAGGTGCCAGGTTGGGACTTTGTGACTTTTGAAAAATTATCACAATATAAAAATATTAAGGGAAAAATTATAGCAAAATAAAAAGGGAAAAAATAAAATGTCAATATTCCGAATATAAATACTTTTTGGAGGAGGTCAAACATTGAAGCATGAAAAGTAAACCCCCGTCTCCGATTTGATATTTTTTCAAAAATATTTTATAATTAAATGGATGGGAGATGATTGACCGCTTCGAATTTCGGAGAGGAAAGTCCGGACTCCGCAGAGCAGGCAGTCCCTCCGGGGATCTCGTAAGAGAGGAAAGTGCCACAGAAAAAATGTCGCCGCGAAATTTGTTCTTTTAGAATTTATTTCAGGTAAGAGTGAAAAGACAGTGTAAGAAACTGTCCCAATTATCAGTAATGGTAATTGGTAGTAAACCCCTGTTGGAGCAAGGTCAAATAGAGAACATTTGAGGGCTGTTCGTCCAAGTTTTCAGGTTGACCGCAAAGATGAATGGTCATTAAAACAGAATCCGGCTTACTCTCCCATCCGCCTTAGGAATAACATGATGCCATTTTTTATATTTTCGATCAAGTATAATTCACCTTTTTCATAATCTTCTTTTTTCATAAGGTTCAGTGCTCGGGTAACGCCAAGTTCCCCATATCTGAAGATCTCCTCAAATTGCGTTGTGATATCCGTATCAAGAAGGTTTATTTCATTCAATATATAGAATCTGCTGAATTTCATTATATTGATCTTTGAGCTGACATCATGTGTATCAAAATAGGTCTTTAAATAATATATCCATTCTTCGTGAGATATTTTACCATTTATCATAGTGTTTTTTATAAGATTTTGTAGATGATGGGGGAGTTTGTTTATTCGGTATACCATTATCAAAATTCTAATATATGTTCGATCTCTTTCCTTAATCTTTGAGAAAATTCATCCATGGAGTTTATTTCCTTTAAAATCTCCTGCACGATCTCCCATAATTTAGTGTCCATCAACCTTAGCTTCTTCCCATTTGTAAGGATAGGTGATTTGATAATTTCTTTTCCACAGAATGCTTTGGAAAAAAGTTTCTGCTCAAATTCATGAAATGTCATTTTTTGCTCATCTACATGGATAAAATTTTCTTTAAAATTGATAGCCATATATCCCTCCTATTCAATTTTTATCAATAATGGAATGAACTGTTTCCTAAAAATTCTCTTAATATGGACGTTGGTGGTATTTCTTTTGGTGATAAAGTGAAGAAATAACTTAAGAAATTTAATAATCTTCTTGCTTCATAATATACCTCACTATCGGGCGAGATATCCCTTAAAAGCATTACCGCATCATCCTTCAGTGCAGCAAGTTCATAAATAAGTGCGGAATTGAACATTGCATCAGCATTTTCCTGAAAAGGAAATATCCAGCGAGCTTCACCGCGACGAATGGAGTCCCATCTTTTCAATGTATCCTCTGCCCCATATTTCCTAAAATGGAAATCTCTTACAATACGTCTGATCTTTCTTGTATCAGTTGTGGGTATTCTATTATGTGAATCAACGTTCAATTGTGTTAATGCACTTACATATATTTTATATTTTAAGATATCCGGTATATAGTATGTTAATTTCGGGTCAAGGCCGTGTATTCCTTCAATAAGTATTACCTGATTTGGTTCAAGTTTCATGAGGGTGCCATGTTTCTTTCTATCGCCTGTTTTGAAATTGAACGCAGGTATCTCAACTTTTTCTCCTTCAATAAGAGACATGAGGTTGTTATTAAAAAGTTCGATATCGATGGCATCAATATGCTCAAAATCCAAATTTCCGTTTTTGTCTCTTGGCGTTCTATCTCTGGATACAAAATAATTATCCAAACTTATTACTGCGGTTTTTAATCCGTTCACCTGCAACTGAATTGCCAATCTATTGGCAAATGTAGTTTTACCTGATGCGCTTGGTCCCGCCATCAAAACGATCTTTACATGTTTATTATTTTTTATTTCATCGGCAATAAGCGAGATCTTCTTTTCATGAATGACCTCAGATATCTTTATTATCTGAGATATTTTCCCATTTCTGATCGTTTCATTCAGAGAACCGACATCATTTACATCTAATACCTTTTTCCAATCTTCATATTCGTGAAAGACACTAAATACTTTCTTTTGTTCCTTAAATGCAGGTATCTTATTCGGCGAGGAAGGTGTTGGGAAAAAAAGTACCAGCCCTCCCGGATACGAAATTATTTCAAATAAATTTAGATATTTGGTTGAAGGTACTAATGGTCCGTAAAAATAGGATTTCATACTTTTACCCATTGAGTAAATGGTTATCTGTTCGTTTATTCCTTGCTCCAAGAATTTTACTTTGCTATGGTCCTTAATCGATTTAAAATATTCAATACCATCTTCTAATCCCATAATCTCCCGTTTAATCTCTCTTTTTTCTTTTATGTTTTTTTTCATCATTGCTTTTATCTTTTCTATTTCTTTTAATGAGATGAATGTCTTTTTTTCAAAAGAAAAATAGAGCCCTCCGGCTAATGAATGCTGTACAATTAAGTTATCTTTTGGAAATAGTTTTTTCGAAACATAGAATAGTAAAAACGATAGGGAAGTAGAATATATTTTCATACCTTCAATAGAGGTAATATCTACAACACGTAAATTGCAATTCCTTTTTATTCCTTCAGTTAGATTTACTAGTTCATTATTTAAAAACGCCCCCAATGGTTTGAATTTATTTTTATATTTCACTTTTTTAAGGAAATTTTTAACAGTTGTATGTTTTTCAACAGCAATTTTGTTACCTTTAAATTTTACATCGATCATATTTAACTCCATTTTTATTATACAATATTTTTAACATTGAATCAAGACCGTTAATAAGTGATAGTGTACAAAATTTTCTGTTTTTTTTGCAAATTAAACATTTTCATTTATTTCTTTCTTTTTTATTTTTGCAGAAAATATTTTACACTATCACACAAAACAGCATTTTGAAAAAAATAATAAAAAATTGTATAATACAATTTAATTAATGGAGGTTATAAATGAAGAAATTAGTATTAATTATCTTTTTCTCAATACTTATAGTTGTAAATGCGTCAAACTGGAAAAACACTGGTAATATTGGTTTTTCTTTAACCCAAGCTGCAAGGAATAAGATGTGGGCCGGTGGTGAGCAAAATTCTATTACAAGTATTGCTACAATGAATAATAGTTTTGTTTATGATTCTGAAAAGTTGAATTTTAAAAATAACTTGCAATTACAATTCGGAAGGTCCTCAACACCCAATATTGCAAATCCACCTTATCATATTGTTACGGAGGCAGTCGATAAGATCTATTTTAATTCAACATTGACAATAACATTTAATTATTCTTTATTTTAAAAGGAGGATGTTATGATATTAAATACTTTAACAAAAACTGTTGCCAATCCTATAAATGAAGTAGCAACCAATGCTTCAAATTTATGGAACTCTATAGTTACAATATCAAAGAAATATGGTCCACAGGTTATTTATGCCATATTAATTTTTCTTATTGGAATCTGGATCTCGAAAATTATTGCTAATCTTTTACAAAAAGGATTAAATAGAACCAAAATTGATAAGACATTAAGTAAATTTTTAGCAAATCTTATTTATTATACCTTATTTGTACTGGTCTTATTGATGGCACTTGGTAAGCTTGGAGTTCAAACCACTTCATTTGTTGCTATTATTGGTGCCATGGGTTTTGCCGTAGGTTTTGCTTTAAAGGATTCTCTATCCCACTTTGCATCTGGCGTTATGATTCTTTTCTTTAAGCCTTTTTCATTGGATGATTTTGTTGAAGTGGCAGGAATTAGTGGAACTGTAAAGGAAATTGGAATTTTTAATACTAAGCTTGCAACACCTGATAATAAGATAATTTATGTTCCAAATGGCTCCATTACATCTGGTAATATTATCAATTATTCAAAAGAAGGTAAACGTCGGGTTGATTTTACATTTGGCGTTTCTTATGATGACGATATAAAAAAAGTAAAAGATACTTTATTAAATATTGTAAAAAATGATAACAGGGTATTAAAAGAGCCAGCTCCTTTTATTGGTTTGGCAGAGTTTGGAGATACATCTGTCAATTTTGCTTTGAGAATTTGGACTAAAACAGAGAATTACTGGGATGTCTATTTTGATACAATGGAAAAGGTAAAAGTGGAATTTGACAAAAACGGAATTTCAATACCATACCCAATTACAGATGTAAATTTATATAATAAGGAAAAATAGGAGGATTATAGGTGCCAGGTTGGGACTTTGTGACTTTTGAAAACATAATCCAAATGTACAAATTATAAATTTGAATTAAGAGGTGCTGCGATATATATGCCAATATAAGCGATTATACCGGATAAGATATGGTTAAAAAGGGAAAATTAATAATACTTGACTTTAAATTTTAACGTTATATGATCAAATTAGATGTAGGTGCTTTAATTTCATGGTATCCTCTTTTTGTTATTTATCGAGATTTCTAAGGAGTGGGTATCTCTTTTAATGGTTTTTTTCTTAAAAAAAACATTTGCAATATATAATTTTAAATTTGTTATTGTTCGCAATATGTGAAAAAAGTTTTAAATAATGT
>CAYVPX010000120.1:0-5972 GCA_964453935.1 uncultured bacterium
AATAGCTTTATTGTAATCATTAATGGCATTATGGTAATCACCTATTAATTCTCGTACCTGAGCCCTTCCTCGAAAGGCTCTTACTAAAAGTTCATTTATTGATAGCACCATAATTATTCGGTAACTCCCTTTTTATTTATTATATCATAAAACAAAGAAAAATACATAACCTTAATAAATTAATAAAATCATTGACAGCTATTGAATAAAACCACCATTTTTATCATAACATATGATGAAGATATTTTTAACGATGATAAATATTTTTTTACTGCTAATTAATAAGAAGAATTTTAAAATATTCAGAAAAATAAGATTAAATATCAAATAATAATTATGTTAATATTTTCTTCTAAAAATAGAAAAAAATCCGTAAAACAATATCTGTTTTTGTTTTCATCATGAATTTAGTATAACCGCTAATATCAGCAATTATAAGAACAACATGATTTTCTTCATTGTTTATTTTTTCCATTAGATATTATATCATAATTCTTGAAATATGCATATAGTGCATCATAGAGATAAAATTCTTTATCAAGTGTTTCATGGTCATCTTTGCAGATCAATCTATATCCCTTTGCGAAAACGTCCAAAGCAATGGCAAGTGCAGAGGGTTTATCAGGATTTGTGTCAGCTTGATTAACAATTGTCTGAACTTTTTTTAATGCAGGATCTTGAAGATTATATTTTTCAATAAAAGCATCAAATGAGCATTTATTCCCGTGATGTCCAAGCTCAACACCTTTCATATCAAAAGGTATTCCTTCAGTAATGGTAGCCGGATCAGTGTTTCTTGGCACAAAGATAAACTCTGCATCATTATCAATAAATCGCTTAATTAACCATGGACAAGCAACCCTATCCACATGTACATGTTCTCTTGTTACCCATTTCATTATTTTGCCTCCTTTATTATTGGTTCAACCTTAAAATCATAACCATAATAATTTGAATCAATGTCCAAATATTCCGGTATATAAGAAAAGATCTTTTTTCTATCTTCAAACGTTATAACCAATTTATCATTAAAATAAATATTGCCTTTATCCGGATTCAGATATCCTGAAATAATATTTAAAAGTGTTAACTCGCCTGCCCCATTGGGAGCGAGAATACCAGTAATTGAACCTTTTGAAATATTATAGCTGACATTATTAAATGTTATGACTTTAAAATATTTTTTTGTAATATTTTGTATACTCAAAAAACCCTTTCATAATTGAATTACATAACAAAAAATTTGTAATGCCGAGCTAAAGTATTATTTAATTTATTTTCACCAATTTTTCACTACGCTCCAATTAAGTCCGTTTTCTTCACTGTCGCTTTTATTTTACGACAGTACCATTAAATTGTATAATTTCTTTTGAGGGTTTTTCACCAAGTTTTACTTCTTTTTTAGCTTCACCGCTAAATGTAATGCTAAGATGATCGAGTTTATCCAATCCCAATTTATTCTTGTGTGTTACAAACTTATCCATTTTAATATCTTTTTTTGTGATCTTATACCCTTTGATACTGATCCCTGCGCTTGTCAATGCACCATTTTCATAGGTGAATTCTAAGCCCACTCCCACATTACCGTCTTTATCCACATTTGCTGAAACTTCATAATCATGACTTGTTGGTGTACCGGTTTTTATAATGGTAAGGTCGGTATATTTTTCCTCTTTATCGCCGATTTTAATCGTCAATGTTGGTGTAACCTTCACCGTTTCCTTTTTGACAACTGCCTTTGCTGGGGCACTTTCAGCAACTGAATTTTTAGCTGTTTCAGTTTTTTTCCCACCGCAAGAAACCATTGCAATTAAAAAAAACAAAACCAAGACCAATGCATAAAACTTTTTCATAGATACCTCCTATAAAATAAAGTCCTCTTTTTTCTTAATGTTCATTATTGTTTTTGCCAAAAGCATGGCAACATTTTCTACATCTTTCATTGAGACCACTTCAACAGGTGTATGCATATACCGATTTGGAATACTCACTAATGCCGTTGCAACACCGCCTCTTGTTAATTGAATGGCATTTGCATCTGTTCCTGTCCCTCTTGCCGCTGCAACTATTTGATATGGTATTTTATTGTCCTTTGCTGTTTTTACTAATAATTCAAATAATTTTGGATTTATATTGGGACCTCTGGCAATAACAGGTCCATTCCCTAATTTAACATCTCCGAAAAGTTCTTTGCTTATTCCCGGAACATCTGATGAAAAAGTAACATCCACGGCAAAACCAATATGCGGATGAACATTATAGGTTCCTGTAATAGCGCCTCTTAATCCAATCTCTTCCTGTACGGTGCCCACTGCTGTAACCTTGTGTTTTCTGAAATTGTTCTCCTTTAAAATCTTCAAAGCCATGGCAACAGTAAAAGCACCGATTCTATCATCAAATCCTCTTGCAACATAGAGATCTTTTCTAATTTTTTTAAAATCTACATCAATAGTGGCAATATCCCCAATAGAAACAAGCTTTGCTGCTTCTTTATCATCTTTTGCTCCAATATCGATCCACATTTCTTTAAATTCTGATACCTTTTT
Organism: uncultured bacterium; assembly: GCA_964453935.1. Taxonomy (GTDB): domain Bacteria; phylum AUK180; class AUK180; order AUK180; family AUK180; genus AUK180. The sequence goes on from CAYVPX010000120.1 coordinate 2,547, forward strand.
TCTCTCCTCGGGTGTTAAAAGATGAATGGGTTTTCTTCCCAATACACCGTAAACCTTTCCCTTTTTGGTATGTATATTTACCCTTTGACCGGCAATTACATGTGCGTCAACACCGCCCACGGGAGCAATTCGTATAAATCCTTCTTTGGTGATTGATTTAACCATGAGTCCAATCTCGTCAATGTGGCCTGTCATAATAATAGAAGTTTCCTTCTTCTCATTAATGATCCCATAAGAATTACCGTGAAAATCACCATTCACCTTTTGGGCAAATGTCTTAACATAGCCTCTCCACACCTTTGCTATATCTGTTTCATAGCCTGACGGTGAGGATTCTGCAAGCAGATCCTTCAAAAAATTCATGTCCTTTTTTTCCATAAATATCTCCTTTATTTATTTACCTTGAACCTTTTTATTTTCTTTGTCGATGTCATTTCCATTGCTTCTTCAAGTAGAACCAATCTTTTGACCTGCTTATAATAGGGAAATTTATTGTTTATCCTTACCCGTTTCTCTTCCATGTCATTTTTTATCTTCTCTGCTATATCTTCTTTTTTCAATTCGCCGAATTTTTCATAATAATAGTCATAATTGGGATAAATGACAGCTTCTATCTCCTCTGAACGGGTCTTTTCATCCTTAATGTAACCCTTAACCATAATCTGATCTATGCCATCTTCCAATTCATAATAATATTCTATCTCTTCAGGAAAAACATTCTTACCGCCTTCTGTAACAATAATATTCTTTTTTCTGCCCGTTAAATATAAATAATTTTCTTTATCGAGATATCCCATATCTCCTGTTTTCAAATATCCGTCATTATCAAATATCTCTTTTGTCGCCCCCTCATTTTTATAGTATTCCTTCATTACAATGGGACCCTTTACAAGGATTTCACCAATATTTTTACCATCTTCTGAATCTATTTTAACATCAATACGGGGAATCGCCTTACCAACAGATTTTATCTTAAAATGCTCCACGGGATTCAATGCAATGATTGGGGCGGTCTCTGTCATTCCGTAGCCCTGGACAAAATCAAGACCTAGTTGATTGAACTGTTTGAAGGTTTCCGGAGGTAAAGGTGCGCCGCCTGAAATAAGTATCCTAATATTAAATAATGACGCCTGTTCCAATAAGCTCTTGAATATCTTTTTACCCACCTTTACTTTAAATGTTTTTTTCATAAATCCGCTGTATGCCATGAGTAATTTTACCAATCCATAGGTTAAAGCTCCCTTCGCCTTTATCTTTTTCATAATTCCCTTTATCAATTTATTAAAAAGAAGAGGCACTCCTAAGAACATTGTCACTTTAGCAGTTTTCAGATCTTTAAGAATAACAGGAGTGGCAATTCTCTGTCCAAATACGATCTCTGCACCTCTTGAAATGGCTTCAATGAAAACAGCAAGCATTGTGTAAATATGATGCAGCGGCAAAAGTGCATAGAAAACATCAGTTGAGAATACATGAAGATTGTCCTGAGCAAGGAAACAATCCGAAACAAGATTCTCATGGGTCAGCATTACACCTTTTGGATTTCCTGTCGTGCCGGATGTAAATAATATGGCAGCAGTATCATTGGACTTAGATTCTTTTATATCAAATTCTTTTTGAGCTTTATTATTCAAAATATAATTTTCAATATTGGGGGAAAGTGCAATTTTCTCTTTGAACCTTAATGTACCATGTCCCATAAGATCATACTTTTCCTCATCTATAAAAGCAACTTTTACCCCGGCAAATTCCATTAATTTCTCAATATCATTAACATGTAATTGATAATCAATGGGAACTACAATTCCACCCATGCTCAAGATAGACAAATATGCTAATACCCATTCGGGACTGTTCTTTCCGGTCAATCCTATTTTATCACCTTTATCAAGCCCAATACTCCTTAAATACTGAGAGATCTGATGAATATATTCCCCTATATCTTTATAGGTCAAAAGTAATTCCCTGGGACTATATAGTGAAAAACCCCTTTTATTGGGATATCTATCTATTGTGATCTTAATAAGTTCTGATAATGTAGGCCAAGTCCCTTCAAATAACTTCCCGCGATAATCATCCAAAAATGCCCAAGGTGTTTTTTCTGTCATGGGTAGATCCTATTTATGGTTCTTGGGAATGGAATTGCTGTTCTAACATGCGAAATACCTGTGATCCACGCAACCGTTCTTTCTAAGCCCAAACCGAAACCGGAATGAGGCACACTACCCCACTTCCTAAGGTCTATATACCATCTATAATTTTCCTCAGAAAGCCCGGCTTTTTTAATATTGTCCAGCAATTTATTCAGGTCATGTACTCTTTGCGAGCCTCCGATTATCTCACCGTAACCCTGAGGTGCAATGAGATCTACACCAAGTACAACATTAGGATCTTCAGGATCCTCTTCCATGTAAAAGGGTTTTATCTTCTTTGGGAATCTGTGAATGAAAACCGGTTTATCAAAATGATTGCTTACAATTGCTTCTTCATCGGCACCGAAATCCTCTCCCCATTCCATTTTTATGCCGCCGTCATTTACCATTTTTACTGCTTCTGTATATGAAATACGATAAAAAGGTTTTATGATTTTCTTCAGATCTCCAATATTTCGACCTAATATTTCAAGATTTGCCTGCTGTTTCTCAATAACACGATTAACAATATAGGTTACAAAATCTTCCTCTATCTCCATTAATTCATTCATATCACAAAAAGCGATTTCAGGTTCGACCATCCAAAATTCCGTTAAATGTTTTTTGGTCTTTGACTTTTCCGCTCTGAATGTTGGACCGAAACAATAGGTTTTCCTGAAAGCAAAGATGCCCGCCTCTTGATAAAGCTGTCCGGATTGGGAAAGATATGCCTTGGTATCAAAGTAATCCGTTTCAAACAAGGAACCCGTTCCTTCTGGTGCTGTTGGTGTTAAAATAGGCGAATCCAGTAATATATAGTCATTCTCATACATATAATCTCTAATTGCCTTGATAACTTCGTCCCGTATCATTATGGTTGCAAATTCTTTTTTGCTTCTCAGCCAAAGATGCCTGTGATTCAATAAAAAATCCACTCCATGCTCTTTTTTCTGTATTGGATATTCCTCTTTATCGTAGTGATAAATTATTTTAAATTCTTTTACAAGTATCTCGTATCCGCCTGGGGCTCTTTTATTCTCCTTTACCGTACCAACGACTTTTACTACATCTTCATATGCCAAATTCTTTATTGAATCAAATTCCTCTTCTTTCATTTCATTTTTTACCAGAACATTTTGTATGAAACCCGTACCGTCACGTAATATTACAAAAGCGATCTTTCCCGAGCTTCTAAAGTTATCTACCCAACCTTTTATACTTACCTCTTTTTCTAAATATTCTGCAATTCTTTTAATACTCACATCCATTCCGTAACCTCCTAATATTTTCTTCT
>CAYVPX010000121.1:0-5810 GCA_964453935.1 uncultured bacterium
GGTATCATTGTTTAAAGATGGTTCGATTCAATTTTCCGTTGGTACCACTGAAATGGGGCAAGGTATGTATACCGTATTGACCCAAATAACTGCCGAAAGTTTCGGGATTCCTTTTGAAAAGGTTAAGCCAACTCGGATCTCAACTGAAAAAGTTTCGGATTCAGGTCCCACTGTTGCATCACGAGCTACATTTATTTCAGGGAATGCCATTAAACTTGCAGTAACTCGCTTGAAAAATAATCTTATTAAATTCATGCTTAATGAAAAGCTTATAAAGACAAGTAGAAATATTGAATTTAGAAACAATACCGTTTATCAAAATGGTAAAAAAATCATTAAATTCCCTGAACTTGCTATGAAAGCATGGTTAGCACGAGTTAAGATGATAGAAGCATCATGGTATTTGCCGCCGGGAACTACTTATGATACAAAAGACGGACAAGGCGACGCTTATGTTACCTATTCCTATGTAACAAATTTTGTAGAGGTTGAAGTTGACCTTAGAACATATAGAACACAGGTAATAGATCTTTTATCTGCAGAGGAATTTGGGAAAGTGATAAATCCGCAACTTGCAGAAGGACAGATCGAGGGAGGGAGTGTTCAGGGAATAGGTTATTCTTTGTTTGAAAATATGGTACTTTCAAAGGGCAAGATCTTAACAAATTCTTTTTCCACATATACTATTCCCACTATTTTAGATGTCGGCAATTTAAAACCTCTCATTGTTGAAAAAAAATTCAAGGATGGCCCATATGGTGCCAAAGGAATGGGAGAAATGCCGTTAATGGGGATTGCTCCGGCCATTAATAATGCTATTTATAATGCTGTGGGAACAAGATTATATAAGGTCCCTTTCACACCTATAGAGATATATGAAGCAATTAAAAATTGATAGTAAATTACTTAAAAAATTATGTCATTTGGCAAAAATTGAAATTGAGCCTAATGAAGAACAAAATTTTTTATCACAATTAAAGGAAATTGCAGCTATGATGGGAACAATATCCAATGTGGATTTTCCCATGAAAGATGAAAGGATGATCTTCCATCAGGTAATTAATCAATTTTCAACTGCTAAAAAATATGATTGTGAACCAAATGATATTATAAATAAATTTCCGCATTCAAAAGAAGCTCAACCTATTGTTCCACCCATATTAGGTAAAAAAGATGAATAGAATACCTATTGATAAAATACAGGGAAAAAGTTTTAGATATGTCAAGAAACTTGTTGATACTGGGATAAAAAAATACAATCCGCAAAACAATATTCTTATTGAAAAATTTAAATTTAAAGAGAACCCAAATGATGGTTTGTTGAAAAATGTGCCCATCACTATAAAGGATAATATTCTCTATAAGGACCATATAGCAAGTTGTGCATCAAATATGCTTAAAAATTATAGGGCGCCTTATTCCGCATATGTATTGGAAAAATTATTATCAGAGGGTGCATTCATTGTGGGAAGGACCAATATGGATGAGTTTGCAATGGGATCATCTACAGAATATTCTATCTACGGACCTACCAAAAATCCACTTTTTCCAAAATATGTTTCAGGAGGAAGTTCAGGCGGTGCCGCTGCATCTGTTGTTAGTGGTATGGCATCGATTGCCTTAGGAAGTGATACAGGCGGGTCTGTAAGACATCCTGCTTCATTTTGTAATGTTATTGGTTATAAACCCACATATGGTGCATTTTCAAGGAAGGGCTTGGTAGCTTTTTCTTCTTCTCTCGATCAAATCGGGATCATGGGTAACAATATAAAAGATATTGCAAAGGCATCAGCGGTTATGAATGGTAATGACCCTCATGACCTGTCCTCATACTTAGATAGAGAATTGAAACATCTTGCTGACTATGATTTTGATTCTTATAAAGGGAATAGGAAGATAATAGGCGTCATTCATAGTTTTGGTGATATTCCTGTTTCAAATGATATTAAAGCCGCATACAAAAAAATTATATCAAAATTAAATAAATTGGACTATGAGGTTGTAAGTATATTTCCTCCTTTTTTAGAATACTCTATTCCGCTATATCAAATAATTTCTACGGCGGAGGCAGCTTCAAATTTATCAAGATACGACGGAATAAAATATGGCTTATCCAACGATAGCGAAAGCTATACCCAATTAATTGTGAAGGCAAGATCCAATGGATTCGGTAAAGAGGTTAAAAGGAGGATACTTGCAGGGACATTGGTATCAAGTGAAGGTTATAATAGAGATCTATACAGTAAAGCCCAAAAATTAAGGATACTATTAAAGAAAAATTATGATGTGTTATTCAGCACGATAAATTTTGTATTAACACCAACCTCACCAAACTTACCATTTAAAATAGGGAAATGGAAAAATGATCCGATCTCAATGTATTATAATAATATTTTTACATCCATTGCTAATCTGATCGGTTCTTGTGCAATTTCATTACCGCTTGCTCAATCTGCATCAGCATTGCCCATTGGGTTTCAATTGATGGCGGCGCAAAAAGAGGATGCCGAACTGCTGAAATTTTCACATAAATTAATGAGGGAATTGGGATGAAAGAACAATTTTATACGGTAATTGGGCTTGAAGTCCATATTCAATTAAATACCTCAAAAAAAATATTTTGTAATTGCAAGAATAGTTACGGGGACCCCGCAAATACCAATATATGTCCAATTTGTACGGGTCAACCGGGAACATTGCCGGTTTTCAATAAAGATGTATTAAGAAAAGCGCTTATTTTCTCTTATGCCTTGAACTGTAAACTTAATCTTTTTACTCGATTTGATAGAAAAAATTATTTTTACCCTGATTCTGCTAAAAATTACCAGATCACACAACATGATTACCCTATTGGATATGACGGTGAATTTTATTACTATTCAGAAACAGGTCAAAGATCAATAAATATTAAAAGTATTCAAATAGAAGAAGATTCGGCAAAGGTCATATATGAAAATGATTCTAAAAACAGTACTTGTACTATTGACTATAATAGAGCGGGTATTCCATTGTTGGAAATAATTTCAGAACCATCTTTTCATAATCTAAACGATGTTGTTTCTTATTTGGAATTTTTGAAAAGGACAGCTCGTTTTTTAAAAATATCGGATTGCAATATGGAGGAAGGTTCACTGAGGGTTGATGCGAATATTTCAATTTCTTCCGATAAAGGAGTTATTCCTGATTATAAGGTCGAGATCAAAAATCTAAATTCCTTTACTGCTGTGAAAAATGCATTGCACTATGAGGAGACAAGACAGATAGGACTTTTGAAAAAAGGTAAAAAGGGTCACAGTGAAACCAAAGGTTGGGACAAATCAGGGAAAAAGACATTTACCATGAGGGAAAAGGAACAGATCAGCGATTATAGATATATTCCGGAACCGGATATTCCACCATTCCTGTTAAGCGAAAAAGAAGTTTTCTCATTGAAAAACGATGCGGAACTCACGCCTTATTTCATAATAAATAATCTTGTAAATAATTATCATATTGATGTTAAACAGGCATATAAGATCACGGCATATAAAAACCTATATGAGTACTTCGTAGAGGTAAGCAAGTATACATTTTTTTATGACGAGATCATCAATTTACTGTTGGGTGATGTTGTATATAATCTAAAAAAGGAGAATATGCGTGTTGAAGATATGAAAATGGTACCTGAAATCCTTGCTGAAGCTATAAAAAAAATTGAAAACAAGGAATTAACTGGGAGGATACTCAAAAGTATATTCCCGGATTTGATTAACGGTCGCTCACTTGATGTAATAATAAAAGATAAAAAGATCAAACTCATAGATGAAAAAAAATTGACAAGGATAATTGACTCAATATTAAAAAATACATCATTGGAAAAAAAGAAGTTCTCAAAAAATGAAGAGTCGGTTATTAAATATTTTATGGGTAAGATAATGGATAAAACCAATGGCAATGCAGATCCGGAAGTTGCCAGAAAAATATTAGAAAATAAATTAAAAAAATAGGAGGAAACTATGGATTTTAAAAAGTTAGAGGATCTTTTAAGCCTGATTACCAAGCCGAGAAAAGAGCTTTGGGACTTAAATTATGAGGAATTGGACGATATTTACATGGATCTGGAAGATTATCTTGATGAAATTGAAATTTTAAAAGTAAAATTGGAAAAAGGCGTGGATAAGATCGGCGAAATCCTTGATGATTTTGAAGATGAGGAATACTGGGACGACGAAACAGATGATGAAGGAGAAAAATAAACAAAATTGTCAGTACGAAAATTGTCCACTGTCAATTAGTTTTAATTGTGAAAATCCGTTGATATGTCCGGTATGTAATTCACCGATGAAACTTGTTAATTGTTTTATTCCAAGAGAAAAAATGCACTTTAATCATCATATTGAACCGTGTAGTGAATGGATTTGTGAGTGTGGGTATTCAACATATTTGGGAATAATTTCAGGAAAGCACTATCCGTTTACAAAAATAATTATTGAAAAAAAATAATCACTTTATATTTTTCTATATCTTCGTATTTACGTTTGGAATGATAGATACATTGAGGGGTATTTTTATCCCTTTGGTGAAAGATTATTACTCCATATCTTATACCATGGTTTCATTATTAATAGGTATTTCAAGTTTGGGATATTTTTTAGGGAATATCATAGGAAGCTATCTTTATAAAATTATGAAATATAAAAAATTGATCACTATTTCATATACTTTTTTATTTATCTCCTTATTGGGAATGATCTTGTTTAAAATATATATTGTTTATCTAATATTCTTTTTCATATATGGTATCTTTGCATCTATTCTATTTGTTATAATAACAATATTTACATATAATTTCTCAACAAAAAATAAAAGTTCATCAATGAATATACTTCACTTTTTTTATTCATTCGGTGCTATGCTGTCACCAATATACGCCATATTATTAGAAAAACATCATATAAATTATTCGTATTTTTTAATATTACCGGCAATACTGATCATGATAACATTTTTCGGTATGATAGTGATCTCTCCCAGTAGAGAAGTTGAAATAAATCAAGAAAATATGCAAAGGGGAAAGGTAAAGACTTCGTTACTGTTGATCTTTATATCCATTGCTATTTTTTATATATGGACAGAAATTGGAATTTCCGGTTGGGTCAAGAACTTTATGGAGAAAGCAATGCACTCCAATTTTACCAAAGCAAACGAATTTATAACCATATTCTTTATTTCATTAATGACAGGGAGATTGGTATCATCTCTATTGGTAAAGAAGTTCAAAGAAACCATTTCATATATGATCATTATTCAAATACTTGGAACAATAACATTTATTTTCGGTTTTGTTTCGGAATATAAAATTTTTATGGTTCTTAGTGCAGTATTTTTTGGCGGGGTTTACCCCACACTTGTAACAAGATATAAAGATTTTATATATGCCCGTGAAGAATATATGGGGTTCATACTTTCCGCCGGCAGTATCGGTTCGCTCTTGTCTGCTCTTGTCATCGGTAGTGTTAATGATCATTTCGGATTAAACAATGGTATGGAAGTAAATATTCTTGTTTCAATCTTAACAATATTATTGTTAGTAATTCTTTTAATTGAAATTGTTAAAAGAAACAGACCCGTTCATCACCATTAGGCAAGCCGCATATTTGAGCTCTAATGATGCTATCAAGAAATAATTGTGCTTGCATTTTCAATAAAAGATGAGAAGTATTATGCAAAACGTAGGAAATATTTACCCAATAACAATAAGAATCCATAAGGTTTAAAACGGAACTTCCACCTATAAATAGGCAAAAATATTAGCACATATTCCCAATACA
>CAYVPX010000122.1:0-5680 GCA_964453935.1 uncultured bacterium
ACATATTTTGTAATAAATCCGAAGAAATTAAAGGGGAAAACGGTTTCTTTATCACCGATTATTGCAATTTTACTCATAATAACCTCAATATGGTCTGAGAATCAATATGTCTTAATTTAGCAAGGAATATTTTTCTGAGCATGCTCATTTCCTCTTTTTTCTTAAAAAAGTAAATAACTAATACTTCAATTCCCATTGTAATATAATTACTCATAGAATAAATGTCATTTATGAAGGTATATTTTCTAATGAGAAAATTTTTAAGTATTTCAGAATGTTCCTTAATACGCATATCAAATAAATTTCCATACCCGCTAACTGTAAAGTATTTTACTATATCTTCAAAACTTTTCTCACTAAGCTTTATAAGATCTTCAATTGAGGTAAATCCATGTTCAAGAAGTTCGATCTTCTTGAAATCAAATATCTTTTTTCTTAACAATGTGGCTGCATTAATAAGCTCAATATTATGTTTATGCAGATATAATAAATATTTTGATTTACTTTGTAAGGTTTCTTTATATATGGAATTATAGTAAAAATTATCTACAAGATCATTAATATAGAGCTCGCCCTTACTTCTTTCCTCTATTTCTTTATATTTTTCAAATATAACTTTATATTGTTCAGGGATAAGATCCAGATTAATGTTTTCGCCTTTTAATGCTTCTTCAGGGATTGAACCGAATGGAAGTAATCTTTCTTCATATGGTTTGTGATAATAAATATGCTTCAATGCCATTTTTATATTGTATGTATCAAAAAATAAATAAAAGAAATTTCCGATTTTCTTATCCGGAGCAATAAGCAACAGATCCCTTATCAAATCTTTATAAACATCGAAAAGAAGGTCTTCAAAATCCATGCTCTTTTCAAATTTATCCACATATGGTCTATAAATGGAATCTGAAAGCTCACCCATAAAATGCTCAATATCTCTTGTAATGATAAGTTTATTTATCTTCCGTTGATCCAGTAACCTCGTCTCAAGACCCCTGATCACACCTGAAGCAAAACTGTACCTGTCATCAAAACTAAGGTAAGGGAAAATTTGTTTATCCTCTTTCATTCAGAATCTCTTTGGTAATTTTCAAAAGGTTCTCTTCTTTTATATTTTTTCTTATCTCTTCAAAGGAAAGGTTTGTTTCAAATGTTTTTCCAACAAAGACCAACCCGTATTCGAACTCATTCGAATTACCCTTAAAAATAAATTTTTTCTTTAGCTCATTTTCAAGATTCTTTACAAATGCTTCGGTAAGTTTTTTTTCTTTATGACCAATACTAACATCCATTATATCCTCGAAATCTTCTTTTAATACAAAAGTATGGTATAAATTTTCATAATCAGCCTTTTTTAAAGAAAGGATCTTTTTCTTAAATTCTTCAAAGAAGTCATTTAAAATCTTACCTTTCAATTTATTTCTCTCCAATTTGAGCTGAGAATTGAGAGCCATCAACGCACGTTTTTTCTTTTCTTCATACTTTTTTTCAAGAAGTTCTTTCTCTCTCTTTTTATAAAAATCAATCTCTTTGTGTACTTCGTCAAGGATCTTTTTCTCCTCTATTTCTGCATTTGACAATATCTCTTTTTTCTCCTTTTGAAAATCCTCTTTGAGTTTCTTTAATAGTTCGTCTAATCCCATCTCCAAGTCCTGCTTATTTTTTAATTAAATTATCTAAACCAAGCGGCCAGATCCAGGCAAAGAATGAGATAACAAATCCCAAAATGGCATAGAACTCAACGATAGCTGCCATAATAAGTGATTTTGCTGATTCATTGGGCTGTTTACCTGTAAGCATAATACCTGCTGCACAAACTCTTCCCTGATAGATAGCTGAAACAAGACCAGCAAATGCTACTGGTAAGGCACCAAAGAAAAAGTACCAGCCCTGTATTGTACTAATTGCAAAATGAATTTGATTCAATCTTAATAGGTATAAAAATGCTATAGCAAAACCGTAGATACCCTGTGTTCCGGGTAATGCTACCAAGATAAGGTATTTACCAAAATTCTCCGGTGTTTCCAGCATTGCTCCGGCTGCTGCCTGACCTGCCGTTCCAATACCTTTAGATGAACCAATACCTGCTAAAACAACTGCTAAAAAAATTCCTGCTAATGCCCATGATAATCCCATGACATACCTCCTATTTTTCCTTATTTTCTTCAATTATGGTGAATTTAAAATGCTCTTTTAAGGGTGAATATGCTTTACCGCCACCTTCAAAGAACTTTTGAAAAAACTCAACAAATTGTAATCTTAATGAATGAACAAATGCCCCCAGTGAATTCAAGAGTATATTTACTATATGTCCCATTATCAATATTAAAACTGCTAAGAAATAACCGGGAACACCCAAAAGGTCAACCATGGTATTTGCAACTGTATTAATAACAAATATTAAGATACTGGTTGCTAGCCCCAATGCGAATAACCTCATATAGGACAGTATATCCCCCATGATCCCTGTAATTCCGAAAAAGGAATTGTAAATCCCTTTTAATATTCTCTTTATCCCCTTGGATTCAGGTGCTGAAAAAATTATATTGAAAAGAACGGAAATGGTAAATAATGCAGTCCATAAAGTCGTATTTATCTTAGAACCCATGAGCCCTGCGGATAATTTTATGCCCGAATAGATGATTATTACATTGGGTAAATTTTGCATTATACCCATGAAGGTATTTTTCCTTTTGATCTCTTTTATCATATTCATTATAAAACCAATTCCCACCTGTAATGCTCCCAAATAGATGGCAAATTTTAAAAAGGGAATGGCGCTGTTGTTCAAATTGCTTATACTAAGATCAAGTGGAACATATCTTGTTATGAATTGTGGAAGTGTAATACCGAAAAAACCTCCCGTAATGGCACCCATTATCATTGCTGCTATGCCCGAAAAAAAGAATACATAAAATATTTTTATACCATTGCCCAATAATTTTTTAATTTTTTTGTTAAAAATAATAAATGATAGTGCAATAACAATTACCAATCCGTAACCGGCATCGGTTAAGCAAAAACCAAAAAAGAATGTAAAGAACAATGAGATCAAAGGCGTCGGATCAACCTCGGTATAATTGGGTCTGTCATACATATCCGTAATGGGTTCGTAGAAACTCACAAAAGCGGGGTTCTTATAATCAACAGGAACATTTTCCTTTTTCAATGGGTTCCTGAAATTAACATACAATACATTTGTGTTTTTAAGGTATTCTAAAACCTTATCTGTCCCTTTTGCCGGCACCCAACCATCAATATAAAATGTCTTTTCTGTAGTTTCCAGAGTATCTCCCACTCTTGCTTTTTCCAATTCATTTTCATAGAAATCAATTGAGATCTTTACCCTGTCGAAATATTTTAAATACTGTCCTAAAACATCATTTTCGTCTTCCAATCCTTGTTCGTTTTCTATAATCTCTTCTTTATATTTTTCAATTAATAGCCCGGGAGTTTCCATATCACTACTTAATTCATAGGGTTCTTTATCAATCTTATTCAATTTTTCAATAATCTCATCTTCTCCAACGACTGGATATACGATGAGAATACTAACCTGATTATTTGCCTGTGTAATGGTTTCCCAATATAAAGTGGGCAGATCTTTGACAACTTCATTGAAGTTTTCAAGCTGGCTATGTGGAATAAGAATGATTTTTTTTCTCGTATATGGGCTGTCCTTTATTTTTCCCAAAGGTACCTTCAGATCTTTTACTGTTTGTAACTTTAATATCCTATGTTCAAGTGTGTGAATATTAGTGGATTTTTCCCTCACTATATTTAAATGCTTTCTTATCTTTTCATATAATTCATTCAACTCTTTCTTTTCCAATATCTCACTCTTATAGTCTTTGGTTAATACATGTTCACCGAGGAAGGGATTCGAAGGTTTTTTGCTAATTGGTTTTAAATTCTCATAAATCCTATTTAATTTATCTAAAAGTTCGTCATATTGTGTTACATTAATAACATTTTCACTTTGTAAATTTGTGATCTGCACCAGCCCCAATTGCTTTAAAGCAGAGATCACCTGTTTTTTTTCATACTTTAATCCAATAATTTCAATTTTTTTAAATGATTTAAATGCCATTTTTCAAAATTTCCTGCAATAATATCTTTATCATTTTAGCACTGTTTTGTTTGGAATTCTTTTTTATTTTAAGATTTATATCCTGAAACTGCTCTCGCATCTTCTTCTCTTCAACATCTATTTCTTTTTTAATTTTCCCTGCTAATTCCCTCTCATATGTCGAGAGCTCATTTTTTACTTCCTTCCATAATTCTTCCGTTTTTTCTTTTGCTTTGATTATTTTCTTACTGGCTTCGCGTTTTGCCTCTTCAACAAGCTTTTGGCCAGAAGTTTCTTCATTCTTTACAAGATTCAGAGCCCTTACTTCCTTTTCCATAAAAAACTCCTATTTTTTTTTATTATACAATATTAAAATTTAAAATCAAATTATTTTTAGAACTTGTGTTTTATACTTGACTACTAAAAAGATTTTTAGTATAATATAATAAAAGAGAATATGTTTAGGTGGTCAAAAAGTCAATTGACCCTTTGACTGAAAAAAATGATGGAGTAAACTATGTTTTTGCACTGCGATCTTGATTCATTCTTTGTATCCGTAGAGAGAGCAAAAGATAAGAGTTTATTAAACAAACCGGTGGCAGTGGGTGGGAATAAATTCGGAAGAGGTGTTATTGCATCGGCATCATACGAAGCAAGAAAATTCGGTATCCATTCCGGGATGCCTACTTCCAATGCGAAAAAACTTCATAAGGACCTCATCGTCATTCATCCTCATTTTTCTTTATATGAAAAATACTCTCACGATTTTTTTGATATACTTTACTCTATTACGCCCGATGTTCAAATGGCATCCATTGATGAAGCATATATTGATTTTTCACATTCCGCACTTTTATGGGTAGCACCCATGAAAATGGCAAAGACCATAAAAGAAACAGTATTGAGAAAATTGAATTTGCCGCTTAGCATCGGTATTGCCAGAGCAAAATACCTTGCAAAAATATCTTCCAAAATGGCAAAACCCTCTGGTATATATGAATTGGTAAACGAAAAGGATTTTCTCAAGACACTGCCCGTATCAATGGTAAACGGTATCGGTAAAACATTACAGGAGCAATTAAAAAAACTGGGCATTTACAAAGTAGGTGATATTTTGCAGTACGATCTTGATTTTTGGAAGAATAATTTCAAAGGAACTGGCAAATGGCTCTATCTCATTGCAACAAATAATTTAAATGAACATATTGAAAAAAGTGTTTTTCCCAAATCCATTGGTAATTCAGAAACATTTCCGGAGGATCTAAATTATTTTAAAGCAAGGGATTATTTGAAGGGCATAGCGGATCATTTGGGATATAGAATGAGAAGAAAGGGAGTTTTGGGAAGAACATTGACCTTGAAGGTCAGATATGATAATTTTGCCACATTTACCAATCAAATGATACTTGAATACCCCACTTTTTTCTCCAATGAGATCTTTAAAAATGCCAAAGAACTTTTCAAAAAATATAAAGATTATCAAGGCAAATTTCGTCTATTAGGTATTACTATGAGTCAATTAATAGACAAAAAACAAGGTATTGAAGTTCCATTGTTTTTCAAAAATCATGATTTTAACAAAGAATACCGTCTCTATACCGCACTGGACAC
>CAYVPX010000123.1:0-1884 GCA_964453935.1 uncultured bacterium
GGTCAATTTATTCATTATTAAACCACAAAAGATTATTGGAATTAACAAGAAATTTCATTGTTTTTGATCTTGGGGTTAAAAAAATTGCAAGATATCAGCAGTATTTTGCAGTGCAAAAGACACTGAATCGTGTTCGCGAATTTGAAGATAATAAAAGAAAAGGCGGAGTAATTTGGCATACGCAGGGAAGCGGGAAATCATTAACAATGGTTATGCTTGCAAAATCCCTTGCATTGGCTCCGGATATTCCAAATCCCAGGGTAATAATAGTAACGGATAGAACCAATCTTGACAAGCAGATCAAAAAAACATTCTTTTCATGTGGGATGGAACCTATTCAGGCAAGATCCGGCGAACATTTGCTTGATATGATTGAAGAAAACAAAAGATCAATTATTACAACCGTAATTAATAAATTTCTTGCGGCTTTAAGAAAAAGGGAATATGTTGAGAACAATGAAAATATTTTTGTATTAGTGGATGAAAGCCATAGAAGTCAATATGGTGAGTTTAATATTATGATGCAAAAGATTATGCCGAGAGCTTGTTATATAGGTTTTACCGGAACTCCTTTAATGAAAAATGAAAAGAATACAGCGGTTAAATTCGGCGGATTTATTCACAAATATACCATTGATCAAGCGGTAAGAGATAAAGCGGTTGTCCCATTGTTATATGAGGCAAGACATGCCCTTAAAAAAGTGCAGAAAAATCCCATTGATCTTTGGTTTAATCGTGTTTGCGAAAATTTATCCGTTGAACAAAAAGCCGATCTCAAAAAGAAATTTGCGAGAATAGAAAAGATCAATCAATCGGATCAGGTAATAAATCTTATTGCATACGACATAAGTTATCATTACAGAAATAATTGGCAAGGAACGGGGTTTAAAGCACAACTCGCCACAAAATCAAAAATAGAGGCAATAAAATTTAAAAATTTCCTGGATGAAATAGGTATGATAAATTCTGAAGTAATAATTTCGGCACCCGACACAAGAGAGGGTTATGATAAAGTTGACAGCGATACAAATGATATGGTAATAAAATTTTGGAAAGATATGATGACGAGATTCGGAAACGAAAAAAAGTATAATGATGATATTATTGCGGCATTTAAATCGGAGAATAGAGATCCGGAATTGATAATTGTTGTCGATAAGCTTTTAACCGGTTTTGATGCTCCGAGAAATACCATTTTGTATTTGGTGAAACCATTGAAAGAACACGGTTTATTGCAGGCAATTGCAAGGGTAAATAGAATTTTTGAAGGGAAAAATTACGGTTATATTGTTGACTATCAAGGTTTATTAGGTGAATTAGATCAAGCATTGACAACTTACAGTGCATTGGAAAACTTTGATGAATCGGATCTTGAAGGAACTATTTTTAATATTGAAAAAGAGATAAAAAAATTACCTCAATATCATTCGGATTTATGGGGCGTATTTAAAGAAGTGAAAAATAAGTATGATGAGGAAGAATATGAAAAGCTTCTTTTTAATAAGGAGAAACGGGATATTTTTTATAAGCGATTATCCAATTTCTCAAGATGTTTAGGTATTGCTTTATCTTCAATTAAGTTTTACTCAAATACATCAAAAGAGACGGTTCAAAAATATAAAGGTGATTTAAAATTTTTCCAGAAGTTAAGAATTGCAGTAAAAAAGAGATATGCAGAAAGTGTTGATTATAGGGAATATGAAAGGAAAATTCAAAAATTATTGGATACCTATATTACCTCTGAAAAAATAATGGTACTTGTTGATCCTATTAATATAATGGATAAAGAAAAATTTAAAGCAGAAGTGGCAAAGGTTGCAAATCCCGCATCAAAAGCGGATATGATTGCTCATGCGGCAAAAAGAATTGCACAAGAAAAAATGG
>CAYVPX010000123.1:1984-5654 GCA_964453935.1 uncultured bacterium
TCAAAAGCGGATATGATTGCTCATGCGGCAAAAAGAATTGCACAAGAAAAAATGGAAGAGGATCCGGTTTTTTATGAAAAATTTTCAAAGTTGATTGAAGATGTTATTAAACAATATAGGCAAAAAAGAATTGAAGAAGCAGAATATTTAAAACAGGCAAGTCAAATTTATAATAATGTGATTGAAAGAAAAGACCCTAATATGCCGGAGATTCTTGAAAAGGAAGATTCGGCAAAAGCGTTTTTTGGCATAATAAGAAAAATACTTTTAGAAAGTAACAATAAAATTGAAGATCAAAAAATTGCTAAAATAGCCATTGATATTGACAAAATCATTAAAAACAATATGGTTGTTGATTGGTACATGAAATCAGATGTAGAAAATAATATGAAAAATGATATTGAAGATTATCTTCTTGATTCGGTTAAAATTAATGTTAACTTTGAGATTTTGGACAAAATTTTAGAGAATGTTGTTCATATTGCAAAAAAGAGGTATATAAGTTAATGGAAAAACAATATAAATACGGAAAACATCTAATAAAATACGACCTTATTTTTAAAAATATTAAGTATATAAGAGCGAAAGTATCGCCTGATTTAAAAGTTGAGATTGATGTTCCATTTAAAACTAAAGATAAGGATATTGAGAAATTTATTGAAAAAAAAGCATCGTGGATAATTAGGAACTTAAACTATTTTGAAAAATTTCATCCATTGTTGCCACCAAAGGAATATGTTAGCGGAGAGACACATTATTATTTGGGAAGGCAATATAGATTAAAGGTTATTAAAGATAATTATAATGAAGTGAAACTAAAGAGCGGTTATTTTTTTATTAGAAGCAAAAATAAATCAAAAGGAAATGTTAAGAAATTGTTGGATGACTGGTATGATATAAAAGCAATGAGTAAATTTCAGAATTTAGTTGATAAATGGCATAAAAAATTAGCAAAATATGGAATTAAAAAACCCAAAATCAAAATGCGACGAATGAAAAAGAGATGGGGTAGTTGTAATTATAAGAAAAAAAGTATTTTGCTAAATACCTATTTGATTCTTCATTCAACTTATGCAATGGAGTATATTGTTGTTCATGAATTGTGCCATTTGAAATATCCGAATCATAATAAAAAATTTTATACCTTTTTAGATATTGTGATACCTGATTGGAAGGAAAGAAAAAAGAGATTGGAAAATTAAAATGCAGGAAAATATAAAACTGGAAATAAATATAATTCAGAAAAACAAATAATAAAATATCTGAAAAAAAGATTTAATTTATTATTGAAAAAATCCGTATTTTTGATATAATAAATCAATATGGCTATTATAAAATATGAAGATAACAATTTATAAGGAATACGGTTTTTGCTGGGGTGTTAAACGTGCCGTAGAAAAAGCCGAAAAAGTTCTTAAAGACAAAAAAAAAGCATACATTCTTGGTGAAATAATACATAATCCTCTTACCAATGAAAGATTGTCAAGACAGGGTTTATCCATTGTAAAATCAGTAGAAGATGTTCCGGATGGTTCAGATTTCTTATACCCGTCACACGGCATAGAAAAAGATGCTGAAAAAATGGCAAAAGAGAAACATCTTAGGTCTCACTCATTGGTATGTCCTTTCGTTATAAATATTGAAAAAATAGCAAAATATTATGAAAAACAAGGTTTTCAGATTGTTATTTACGGGGATAAGGATCACACGGAGATCAAAAGTTTAATCTCAAGATTAAAAAATTACCATATTATAATGACAAAGGCGGAGATAAGAAAGTTACCAAAAATGAAGAAAATACTATTTATTTCTCAATCCACACAAAATAAAGAGAGGTATTATGAACTGTTTAGCGAATTAGCCAAAAGAAAAGATTGGATGGAGCTAACAGGGAAATTTACTATTTGTAATGTTACATTTGAGCGACAGGAATGGCTTCTTTATCATTTAGATGATTTTGATTTTTTCATTGTTATAGGCGGGTTTAATTCATCAAATACAAAAAAACTGTATGAAATTGTTAAGAATAATAAAAAAAATGGTATTTTCATAGAAAAATATGCTGATAATATATTGGCGAAACTGAATAAACATAAAAATATTGCTATTATATCCGGCACTTCAACACCTAAGGATGTGGTTGACACATGTGTTAATGAAATAAAAAAGGGGGTAGAAAAAAATGGAAATAGAGTTGATATCAATTACGCCTAATGCGGAAAAAATAATAGAATGGGCAGCAAGAACTTCGTACCTTTCATTTAACAGGACTGGTGAAGATGTTACACCGTCATTTATAAAAATGTTAATAAAGAGCGGGCATCACTCCGTTTTAGAGCATGCTTCCGCTACTTTTAGGATCAAGGGTATTTCGCGGGCAACTACACATCAATTGGTGCGGCATAGATTGGCGTCCTTTACACAACAATCACAACGATATGTGGATGAGACCAACTTCCATTATGTCATTCCTCAATCCATTGAAAAAGATGAACAAGCAAAAAAAATGTTCCTTGATACCATGGAAAATGTGAAAGAAGTTTATATAAAATTAAGATCAATGAAGATAAGAAAAGAAGATGCAAGATATGTTTTACCCAATGCTATTGAATCAGAGATCGTAATCACAGCGAATTTAAGAGAATTTAGACGAATATTTGAGTTGAGATGTGATAAAAAAGCACAATGGGAAATAAGAAATATGGCAATTCGAATGCTTGAGATCTTGAAAAAAGAGTGTCCCAATGTTTTTTATGACATGAAAATTGACCACAATAAAAAAGTTCTTATAAAGGAGACATAAATGAAAATATTGGTATTGAACTGTGGTAGTTCGTCAATAAAATTTCAGGTATTGGATATGCCTGCTGAAAAATTATTGATCAAAGGTGTTATTGAGCGTATAGGTGAGGAGATCTCCATTATTGAAGGTAAAAATGAATACTATAAAATAAAACTCAATGAGCCTGTTCCTGACCATGAAAAGGGAATAGAAAAGGTATTATCCTTAATAACAAAGCCGGACTTCAAGGTGATTAATGATATTAAAGAAATTGATGCTATTGGACATAGAGTGGTACATGGAGGTGAAGAATTTTCTAATTCAGTTAAGATCACCGAACGTACGATTGATGTTATAAGGAACACTATCCCACTTGCACCCCTGCATAATCCTGCGAATCTTAAAGGTATCTTGGCTTGCAAATCTAAATTACCTCATGTCCCACAGATTGCAGTATTCGATACTGCGTTCCATCAAACATTACCGGATTATGCTTTTAGATATGCAATACCCGAAAAATATTATGAAAAACATAAGATACGCCGATTTGGTTTTCATGGAACATCCCATAAATATGTTGCAGGCATTGGTGCCGAATTATTAGGTAAAAGAATTGAGGATACAAATCTGATAACAGCGCATCTTGGCAATGGTGCAAGTATTACCGCTGTTAAAGGAGGTAAATCTGTTGACACATCTATGGGATTTACACCATTGGAAGGGTTGATAATGGGTACACGGTCAGGTGATCTTGATCCTGCAATTTTAATATTTTTAGAAAAAAACGATAATTTATCTGCTGATGATGTTGATCAATTATTAAACAAAAAATCAGGGGTATTAGGTCTTTTCGGACAAAATGATATGCGTATTCTTGAAGAAAAATAT
>CAYVPX010000124.1:0-4352 GCA_964453935.1 uncultured bacterium
CAGGTTGAGTTAAAAAGAAGGGATTATGAGAGTTTGTTAAGAGCATTTGAAAAAAACAGGATAAAAAAGAATATAAAATTCATTTTGTTGGGTAGAAGTACCCATCCATCAGGCGATGGAGAGTATATTAAAAGACGTATCAAGGAATTGGGTGTCTCGGATAACTTTGTACTATGGGGAAATTTTATTGATAACGATACCTTTTTCTCTTATCTGGATAATTCTGATTATATTATGCCGTTGATCCATAGGGCGCATGTTTCCTATTCGCTTTATGATAAGCAGATATCGGGAAGTTTTAATCTTGCTTTTGGTTACGGAATCCCAATGTTGATGGAAGAAGGTTTCAAGGAATACAAAGATTTTAAAAATAATTCAATATTTTATAATGAGGATAATTTAAACGATGTGCTCAATTCCCTACAAAAACCCAATGTAAATGATTATTACAAAGAAAAAAAATGGAGCTTTGAATATCAGGTAAAAAAATATTGGGATTTATTGAATTCTTGAAATTTTTACATAAAATAGTTATAATAAACCATGCAAAGTTTAAGTGTAATAATTACCACATTCAATGAGGAAAATAATATAAAGAAATGTCTGGATGCCCTCTATTGGGCAGAAAATATTCTGGTGGTCGATTCATTCAGTACTGATGATACCCAAAAGATAGTTAGATCCTACGATGAAAAACGGATAAAACTTATCGAACATGAATATATTTCACCTTCAAAACAGAAAAATTGGGCAATTGAGCAGGTACAAAGTGAGTGGATCCTCATACTTGATGCAGATGAGGTCATCACAGAAGAACTTATTGAAGAGATCAGGGATATTATATCTAAAACTCCAGATGAGAAATCACCGGTTGCTTACAAGATATACAGAAATAACTATTTTTTGGGAAAGCGGATCCGTTTTTCCGGTTGGCAGAATGATTTTGTGATCCGTTTATTCAAGCGCGGTCATGGAAGGTATAATGATGTAATGCTCCATGAAAAACTTATTGTTCAGGGAAAATTGGGATGTTTGAAAAACAGGATGAGTCACTACTCCTTTTGGACAATAGACCAATATATTGATACAATGAAACGCTATACATCCTGGGCGGCACAGGATAGATTTAAAAAGGGTAGGAAAAGTAATTTTTTTATTACTTTTTGGCGTGCCAATTTTAAATTTTTGCGCGATTATTTCTTGAAATTGGGTTTTTTAGATGGATTTTACGGTTGGGTACTTTGTTCTTTTTCATTTCTTTTTGAGATTATAAAGTATACCAAACTTCATGAGTTATATAAAAATAAAGACACCAAATGAGAATTCTTCACATTGATCTTGAAAAATCTTTAAGAGGCGGTCAAAAACAGGTGATCAATCTAATAAAATATAATGAGGATACTTCCATTGAAAATTTTTTAATATGTAAAAAGAACTCAGGGCTTGATAAATCTACAAAAAATATGGGAAATAAATTTACCGTAAAATTTTTAGGGGAATTTGATCTTTTTACTGTATTGAAACTCCGGAAATTAATTAAAGAAATAGATCCTGATATTATTCACTATCATTCTTCCCATGCTCATACAATGGGGTATTTAGCTTTAAATCATAAAGATAATATTATTGAGATCGTTACTCGTCGTGTTCACCTTCCTTTGAATAATAATATAATAACTGCAAAAAAATATAAGAGGGTAGATAAGATCATCTGTATTTCAAAGTATATTAAGACTGTTATTGAGAAAGACAAAAGGATTGATAATAAAAAATTAGTGGAAATTCATTCAGGAGTTGAATTACTGGGAAATGATCTCGATATTTCCTATCTTGAAAGTGAATTCCCAGTCAAAAAGAATATTACTAAATTCGGAATGCTCTCCGCCTTAAAGATAGATGAACATAAGGACTTATTAACTCTTTTTCGTACCATACAATTGTTGAAAACTCAAAGCACTGATTTTATTTTCTTTTTAGTGGGTACAGGCAAGGACGAGAAAAAACTTATGAAGATAATAAATAAAATGGGAATTTCAGAACACATCATTTTTACGGGTTTCAGAAATGATATTGGTGAACTTCTCAATTATCTTGATATTTATGTACATAGTGTTCATAATGAGGGTTTGGGAACATCCATTATTGAAGCAATGAGCGCAGGATTACCGGTAATTGCTGCAAATGTTGGGGGTATTCCGGAATTGATAGAGAATAATGTTAATGGTTACTTAGTACCTGCTTCCTCGCCTGAAAAATTAAGTGAAAGAATGGCTTTGTTAATGAGTGATAAGGGATTGAGGGAGAAGTTCTCAAAGAAGAATATGGAAAAAGCAAAGGAATTTTCAATGGAAAAGATGGCAAAAAGAAATTATCAATTATACAAAGAATTGTTAAATGAAGGAGGGCAGAATGGAGAAAAATAGCAACAAAGGAATTTTTATTCTCTATGGATTTATTTTCAGTGATCTGCTTTATTTGGTGATTGCCTATTTGTTGCAGGCAAATTCTAAATTTCATCCATTTTTAACAAATGCTTTTCAAATAAAAAATATAAGGATGTTACTAATTGTTCTCATCATTTTCATCTATTTGGTATTAAAATGGCTGAATAAAATATTCTTTGAAAAGGAAGTTATGCCTGCAAAACTTATTATCTTTTTAGGTATTTGCGAATTATTTGTTATTGTAGGATTTGTTGATTTTCTCCTCAGCGGCTCTTATTTTTTTCTTATCTGTGGTTTTATCATTTCAATTATCACCAAATTAATATATATTCCTGCAAAATTAAAGGCAAAAGATAAATAAATTGAAAATATCGCTGCAGTTATCAGTATATAGTATTTAATGAAGAATAAATTTGACTTTTTTAAAGAAATAAATTAAAATATAAATATGAAAAAGATAAGTTTAGGGAAAGTATTAAATGATATTAGCGAAAATCCGGTTCGGGCAAAATCTCACGAAATAAAAATTTTGAAAAACGGTTCAATATTTTCTATTGTTTCAAAAGGACCTGATGAAACATACGGATTAGCAAAAACGATCATTGAAGATTTTTATCTCAATGGGGATAATGTTTTTATTATTGATAATAATGGTTATTTATCAACTATCGGTCTTAGTTTCGACCCTGATAATATTGATGAAATAGCCCTTTCTATTCCATATGGTAAAGGAGAGTTACCGGATCTTAAAGCATTAGAATTTTCTGCAATATTTAAAGAAAAAATGGACATATTCGGTAAAAATGAAGCTTTTAAAAAATTTAGAGAATCCCTGCATTTTAATATACTTTATGAGGGGTTAAAGGGCCATAGAAGAACGTATAATTCACCGTTAACATTGGATTTTTCCAAGAGCAAGGCATTTTCTCAAGAATATTTGGAATACTATGTGAATTTCATAAATGAAAATTATAGTACTGAAAATTTAAGAGATGATCTTAATTTAGTTAAATATTTCGCCGGTATTGCCATAAAGAATAATTTGCAATTCAAAAGTATTCCGGAGCTTTTCAAATTTTTTGATTCAATGGAAAATTATGCGGAGAAATTAAATATATCCCAGGAAAAACTTAATAAATTCATAAAAAAAATTAAAAATAAGTTCACAAAATTCAGAGATTATTATTTTGATGGTACACCATTTGACGAACAATTATTTTTAAATCTTTCAAAAGTTCAAAATATTACATCCTTGTACATTGAATCCAATGATACTTCATATAAAGAGTTCGAGTCTTTGGTTATTCTTAAAAAGGTTTTAAATGCTATCATAACAAGTTTCTCAAAAGAAATCCTGCTCGTTTTGGATCTAAATGGATTGCCAAATCTTTATAAGACCATTTATCAGAATATTGATATATTAAGAAACAATCAAAATGCTAATATTCTAATCATCGGTGATCCTAATTCTATTAAAACTATTCCGAATATGGAAGAAGCATCTGATTTTTTCTATTATAAAAATTTAGATATTGATTCCAGTTATACCCCAATTAAAAAAGAAAGTGTTTATGGTGAAAAGATCAATGGCAATTTAGATCTCATACTTAAAAGACCGGAGTTTTCAATAACCAAAAAAATAGAGAATAATGATATTTTAAAATTAAAGATAAGTGACGAATATACTAAATATTTATCAGGCGATGGTTCTTCTCAAAAGAGAAAAATTTGTAAATTGGTGGTACAGGATGGCCCACTTACCGGAAAAGAGATACTTTTACACTCCGATGAATATGTATTTGGCAGGAATGAGTTTTTTCCATCAAATAAATTAATTTCCAGAAGACATTTTAAATTGGAATTTGACGGCGAAAATTATTTTATTTCAGATACATCAATAAACGGAAC
>CAYVPX010000124.1:4452-5533 GCA_964453935.1 uncultured bacterium
CCCAGTGAAAAGAGGTCTTTATCCAAATTGCTTGTTTTACATAAAGAAAACGGCCATTTGGAGGATACAATATTCAAGGATGTTGAAAATTACTTTCACGCTGGCGATCTTTTGATATTAAATGATACGAAAGTTATCAAAGCGAGATTTTTTGGCAGGAAAAGAGAAACAGGTGCAAAGATCGAACTTTTGATAATGGATTTTGTAAAAGATGCTGAAAAAAATACTTTTTTATGTCTTTCCAGACCCTATAAGCGTTTGAATATCGGAACAATAGTTGAATATGATGCAAATAATTATGCCGAGGTCATTGAGAAAAGGGGTGCGGGTAAGGTATTGGTAAAATTTCACATTGAAAAAGATTTTTTCACTTTTTCTCAAAAATTCGGACATGTTCCTCTTCCCCCGTATATAAAAAGAGAAGATGAAAAACTTGATAATGAGCGTTATCAAACGGTTTATGCTAAAATTGAAGGGGCAGTAGCTGCTCCCACAGCTGGTCTGCATTTCAATAATGATCTATTAATTGAATTAAAAAAAAGAGGTGTTAGGATTGAATACATTACCTTGCATACAGGTTATGGTACATTTGCTCCCATGAATGTTAAGGATATTCGTGATTTTAAAATACATTCTGAATATTTTGAGATAAAGCAAGATGTAATTGATGCCATAAATGATACTAAAATCAAAGGCAATAAGATCTTTGCGGTTGGTACAACATCCGTTAGAACACTTGAGTATGTCTTTAAAAACAGAGGAAGAAAATTAAAAGGATTTTGTGATCTCTATATTTATCCGGGGTATGAATTCAAAGTGGTGGATGCCATGATCACAAATTTTCACCTGCCGTACACTTCTTTACTTGTCCTTATTTCTGCATTTGCAGGGTATGACAAGATAATGAAAGCATATAAACACGCAATTTCAAATAAATATCGTTTCTATTCCTATGGTGATGCAATGCTTATAATAGAATAGAGGTATCTATTTTTAAATATTTTGTAACCTTTTTATTAAAAATTCGTTATAATTAATAAACGGAGGTAGAGATATGAAAAAGACATTCGTATTTTTAGTT
>CAYVPX010000125.1:0-5471 GCA_964453935.1 uncultured bacterium
CCAAGTTTAATGTGTCATTTACACTATTCATCTATTCCTCCATTTTTATTTTACCTATTATTTTTACATTTTTTAAGGTATTTGTTACTGTTCCATATTTCAATGATAAAGCCACCAATTGATCTAATTTATCTAATTTTTCCTCTGTTTTAAAATATATGGTATAAGAAATTTCAGAAATTCGTGGTGGATCATCCAAGCGAGCACCCTCAATTTCAATTCTAATTTTCTCTATGTTTAAGTGCATTCTTTTAGAAATATTATGTATATTTGTCAATAAACAATCCCCAAAGGCGGAAAGAAGAACCTCCGCTGCATTAAAGGAAGTTGTATTGTCATTCATCTTTGCAGAAAATTCATACTCAATTTTTTCTCTTGACGCTTTTGCTTTAAGATCGTTTAAGGATTCTATATTTACATAATATTTTTCCATTTTTATTTTAATATTCCTTTAACAATTAGATCAACGGCTTTCTCTTCAGAAAGTCCTCTTGCCATAAGTGTTTCCAATTCCTTTTTATCAATTCTTCCAATTGATGCTTCATGTGTAACCTTTGCCAAAGGATTTGTCACACTGATTGCAGGCGTGGAAACCGCTTTTGCTTTGTCACCCTGAATAATTTCTTCGCAATCAGTATGTCCTCTGGAATAGGCAGCATT
Organism: uncultured bacterium; assembly: GCA_964453935.1. Taxonomy (GTDB): domain Bacteria; phylum AUK180; class AUK180; order AUK180; family AUK180; genus AUK180. The sequence goes on from CAYVPX010000125.1 coordinate 661, forward strand.
TCCCTTTATCTCTCCAAGTACATTCCCAAAGGCTTCATCCTTTAAAACAATTCTACTTTTTGCCATTCCCGCAGCATATTCACCGTTTAGATAAAGTGCTTCTCTGATCTCAATTTTATCATCTTTTTTGCCGTACACCTTTGTATCAAGTTCGCAAACACTATGGGGACCTTGTTCTATTTCATAATCTACTTTTAAATATCCAACACGCCCAATAACAAGTTTAAACTTTTCAATTAATTGCCCGCCATTTTCTATTTCACCTCTTAATTTGGGATAGACCTCTACTCCGCCATGTCCGGAATGGAAATGAACCTCTTCATACTCCATACGAGCATTTTCGCCAATGTGCGTTATATTATCCATTATATGAATAATATGTTTTGCATTGGGAAAAGAGCAGTGAGAAATAAATTTTACTCGGGCATTTTTCCCTATAAAATACTCTGATTTTATGATCTGTGTCCCTTCCTGTGGGATCATTCCAAAGCAAAGATGAACAGGAAGTTTTATGTCAGTATTATCTTCAACAATTAATTTTACTTTTACCCCATCTTTTATTTTCCTTGTTTTAATTTTTATTCCATTAACTTCATTTTTACTAAGTACCTTATCCCCACTAATTACAATACTCCCATAATGGCTATCAAGTAAATTATTTGCATTGCCTCCTGCTTTTTCATATGCTTTGGCAATTGCTTCAAATTCCTTAGAATAATCTATATTCATTTTAATAAATCCTCCCTTGGATTACCCACATGATCACATTGTTCGCAATTTCTTGCGAAAAAATCCCTAACTTCTGTAGGTTTACCAACCTTAATGATCTCACCATGACAAATTAAGGATGCACGATCACTAATATCTGCTATTTCATCACGATGAGTAATTAAAATTACAGATGTTCCAATGGATTTCATGTTGAGAATAATATTTTTTATATCTTCAAGAGAGATCATATCTATTCCGGAATCTGGTTCGTCCAATATTGCAAGTTTGGGTTTCATGGTGATCACCGATGCCAATTCAATTCTTTTCCTCTCTCCTCCGGATAGGTTTTCATCTACAATTCTCAATAAATATTTTATTGGCTCAAGTCCAACCATTTTTAGCGCATCCTGAGGTAAAACATCTGTTTTATTTATGGACAGATATTCCTTTACTGTCAATCCCTCGAAGTAAGCGGGATTTTGCCAAGCCAGCGTTATTCCCAATTTTGCCCTTTCATCAATGGGCATATTGGTAATGTCCATACCTTTAAAATACATTTTCCCTTTTGTTGGTTTATAACCATTTAGCCCCATTATAATATGAGATAGTGTGGTTTTCCCTGTACCATTTACGCCCAAAATGGAATGAATTTCATTTTCCTGTACTTTTAGATTGATCTTATGAAGAATTCTTTTATTCTTCAGTTCAAATTCAACATTTTTTAATTCAAGTAACACTTCATTTTTTCTTTTCATACTACACCTTTTTTAAACTTATATTTTAATACTCTTTAAGAATTAAATCAACTTTTTTAAACATCTTCTTCAACAAATTCTTCTTTTAACTTTTCATAAAGCTTTTTTACTTTTTCAACAATATCCTTTGAGATATTTTCTACCTCATTTTCATCAAATTTCAATCCCGGAGTTTTTTCAACCCCATAATCGGTGTCTGGAGAAATATGTATAGCGGCTTTATATCCTGCCTTTTCAACGGTTTTAAGAACACAATTCGTATCACACCCGTCAATTACGACGATGGCATCCGCTTCATCAAATTTTTCCTTTGGCTTTAATCCCGGAAAAATTGCAGGTAAGCAGGATATCCTTGCATAGGGTAGAGCATTATCAAGGCGTTTCGCAATTTCTACAGACATTTGCCCGGTATTGGACCTTCCCGAACAATTGGCTATTGCAATAAATATTTCTTTTTGTTTTTCATTATCCATAACTTTACTCCTTCTTTTTGAAGGGTTCTTCTAATTTTTCAACCTCTTCCTTTATCTCCTCTTCTACTTTCCCAATTTCTTCCTTTTCATCTTCAACAATTTCTTCTGCTTCTTCTTCAATTGCTTTGCCAAGTGTTTCTTGTTTTATTCTTATCTTATCAAATACCTTGTACCAGATGGATGCCATGGGCATTTGGAAAAGTAGTGCAGAAACGACACCCATTAGAGCCAAAGGCCCGAATGCAGCAATCGCCAGACCCATTGCAATTGATAAATTTTTAGTGGATGATCCATAAACAACAGGAATCGCTTTATCATATTTCATCTTAAAAACTCTGTGACCTATAAAATATGAGAATGGGAACATTAATAAGTAATAGAAGAACATTCCAAGTGCAGGGAATATAATTAAACCCGGGTGTTTATATATAAATCTTGCCTTTAAACTGATTCCGGCAAATACCAGATAAAATGCCATTAAAGATGATGTGAAATGAAGTGTCGGTGTAACTTTTTTTAATCCCTTTTGGTCACCCTTTTTTAATATGATCATTCTGGTAATATAGGCAAGCAAAAATGGCCCGACCAATAAAATTAAAATATCAATAAATAATTTCCCTACATTAATGGGCACCTTTTTTCCAACAAATAATTTCATTCCATATGGTATCCAAACCAATGAAACGATAAAAGCAGACAATTCTATTACAACGGCAAGCCCAATATCAGCAGAAAGTATTCCACTCCAATATGTTACAAATCCACCTGGCGGCACAATGCCGGCAAGCATCAATCCTGAAAACATCTTGGGGTTTTTTGTAACGATCATTGCAATGGGCCACATTACCAAAGGCGCTACAATCAATGACATTACAATTGAAACAATGAGTTCTTTAGGATATTTTATTGCATTTGCAAATTTTTTTATATCCATGCTGATCATCATTAACCAGAGCATAAAAAATGCAGAGGGTAAAATAAGTTTCTTTAGCCCCTTTACAATTTTTGGATTCACAAAGAGCCCATTTAAAAATCCCAGAGTTAAAAAAGCCAGAACCAATAATATCATATATTTCTTAACAAATTTATCAAGTTTTTGCATATCTAACTCCTCTTACTAAAATTAAAAAAGTAGTAGAATTCTCCTAATATTTTATAATTTGATGCAACCTTATTATTATCAATTATGGTGATAAAAATACCAACTTTAACAAATATTTTCTTTGAAAATTTATACAATAATTCCTGAACAAATGTTGTATTTTGCAATTTTGTATTGAATGAATAATCGTATAAATAGGTTGAAAGAAATGTCAATTTACCCTTAAAGAAATGTTCACCTAAGGTTATAAAATCTTCTGTTTTGGAACTGTATAGATTAGCACCGAAACTCCTGATGAAAGATCCATAATATCTTAATTCGAAGATCTTATAAAAATAATTACCAAAAAGTTCAAAGTGCGTATCATATGTTCCCGTTCCAGTGGGTAATTTTGCTGTTGGTGACTTTTCAAAGTAACCTGTTGGGACCTTCAAAGTGAAAATAAAAAGAATATTATCTTTTTTATTGAAATTGAAAAGGTGAAAAATGATCCCCTGTCTGAGATCTCCAAAGCCACCATTACTTTTTGCTCCGATTTTTTTATAAACATAAACCGGTTGTAAAGCATAAAGATTTATGCTGTTCGTTAAACCAAATTGCTCTTTGAATCCCATAATATTTGCATATGAATCTACTTTATCAAGTTTATTGTAGAATTCAAATTCCTTTAATAAGAATGTTCCCCTTTTAAAAGTAAAGGGCGGCAAATAGTAGCTATAGGTATTCATAGTAAAAACGAATAGCAATAACAATAATAAAACACTAAAAGATACTTTTTTCATACTTCCTCCGTTGTGTTTCTTCCTTTATTTTATGCTGATATGCACATATGTGCATAAGTGCATATGTTAAGACAAAAAAAATGTTAGATTTAAACATTACATTCACCATTCCCATTTTTTAAAACCTGCTCTAATCTATTTAGATCCTGTAAAAATTTTCTGTGCTTTTTATAATCAAGGTTCTTTAATTGAAATAAGATCTGATCATTTTCAGGTTGTGAATTAATTTTATACAATACCTTTTTCCCTTCCCTGTTCTCTATGACTAAACTCGCCTTTTTTAATACTCTCAGATGTTTGGAAATATTGTATTGGGGCTGCTCCAAAATTGCAGTGAGATCACAGACATATAATCCTTCTTCACGCTTTATCAAAAGAAGAAGAATTCTCATTCTAACTTCACAACCAAGGGCTTTGTATTTTTCAACCAATCTATTCATATGCCAATTATAGCATATGTTATTTTTTTTGTCAAGTACTTTTTTTAAAAAAAATTAAAAAACATATTGACATTTTGTCAGTATTGTGTTATAATCACTATATGAAAAATACGAGATGTCAAAAACTTGGTTTTAAAAGCGGAAATACCTTGAATATTTCCTTATTGCTTTTACTTTTAGAAAAGCCAAAGATCGGGTATCACTTGCTTGACGAATTGGAACGATTTGGTTTTGATAAAAAAAATCTTCCCATAACGATTATTTACAGGTCATTAAGGAATATGGAGATTACGGGTCTAACGGTATCCCGCTGGGTACAAGAAGAGGGAAAACCTGCAAAAAGAATTTATTATATTACAAATAAAGGCATTGAATATCTAAAGGAATGGAAGGAGATCGCAAGGGAAAAATTAGAAATCATCAATAATCTGGTAAAAGGTATTGATGAAACTTTAAAAAATATAGGAGGATAAGATGAGAATATGCTTTACAGCAGATGAAAAAAGAGGACTTGAGTCAATTTTAAGTTATCATTTCGGACATTGTCC